>NZ_JBEXLL010000027.1:0-71616 GCF_040609955.1 Nocardia sp. NPDC004568 | reverse complement strand
TCACCGGCACCAGCCCCGCCAGCGACACCAGACTCTGATCATCGAACACCGCTGACTCCGCGGCGAACCTATGCAAAACTTGCACCCGAAGTGCCGTTCTGAACCGGACCGATCACTGCCTCAACACCAGCGATCTTCCCAGTTCAAAGGGCATTTCTCCATTCACACCACCCCAACCTGACATTAACCGATCGGTGGATCGAGGCTGAGTCTCGACCGGGCCGCCGACCCGGATTTCGGCGCCCATACCGCTCTCCTCGACTCCGGTCGTTACGGCGTCGAACTACTCGCCAACCTGGCCTCGGCACCACCCGCGGGCGCCACCGTGGTCGTCGGCGCGCCCAAACACGTCGGCGGCACCGGGGGGCCGTGCCGTGTGCTCGCGCTGACCTGAACCCGTCTCAGGGCAGCGCGATCGAGAGGCGGTGCCGGAAGACGTCGCCGGGGTCCCACTGTGCCTTCACCTGTTGTAGCCGCGGGTAGTTCTCGCCGTAATAAAAGGTGTGCCAGGGGGTGCCGGAACGGTTGAATCGCGGGTCCGCCAAGTCGGGATCCGGGTAGTTGATATAGCTGCCGCCGTTGTGTGTGTTGGGTACCGGTACCCCTCCGGTATCGGCGTACAGCTCGCGGTACAACTGCCGGGACACCCCGATATGCCGCTCGTCGTCGAGGGGCAGCCGCCAGGCGGCATGGATGAGCATCTTCATGAACGAATCGCGGGCCGGCATGGCGGTGGCACCGGGCGCTACGGCATTGACCGCGCCACCGAACGGCAGGAATTCCAGCGACGATTCGCCGACGAACGCCGGCGAGACGATATGCCGGTAGCAGGTCCGCAACTGCTCGGCGGTGTAGGGCCGGCGCAGGTAGGCGCCCTTGGTCTTGACCCGTGGCGGGTCCGGTGTGCCGGCGTAGTAGACGTGCGCCACGGTATCGGCATAGCTGCGGGCGACCACCGGCGCGACGACCGCACCGGGGATAACACCAGCGCAGACGGTCGCGACGAATTCGTCCACCCGGCCCCGGGCATCGGCCCCGTCGTCGGCCTGGATGATCAACATCTCGCCCAGCCCGGTCAGGTTGGGCCGGAAGCTGATCGGCGCGTACAGGCCGTCGCACCGATTGCCGGGTTCGCGGTGGCGCGCGTAGAAGTCGAGGTAGTTGCTCATGAACCGGACGAAGGAGTCCTCGGTGGTCACCGGCAGGGTGAGCGTGGTGGCCGGTATCGAGTGCGGTGGCCGGGGCAGGGCGGACGCCGGGTCGGATCCATCGGATCCGGGAGAGCGCAGCAGGTAGCGGGTGACGATCCCGAAATTACCGCCGCCCCCGCCGGTATGGGCCCACCACAGATCCCGGTGCGGCCCGTCTCTGGTCGCTGTGACCAGGCCGACGCTGCCGTCGCGTGCCACCGTCACCACTTCCACTCCGTACAGGTGGTCCGCCACCAACCCGTGCTTGCGTGACAGCGGCCCGTAGCCGCCACCGCTGATATGCCCGCCGACGCCGACGGCCCGGCAGATCCCGCCGGGCACGGTCACATTCCAGCGGGCCAGCTCCGCGTACAGCCGCTCCAGGGTGAGGCCGGCGCCCACCGAGAAGGCGTGGTGTTCGGCGTCCCAGTCGACCCGGTCCAGCCGGCGCAGGTCGATGAGCGACTTCGTGTCCGCGCTGTCCACGAAATCCTCGAAGCAATGGCCGCCGGAGCGGGCGGCGATACGCAGGCCGTCCCGGACCGAGTTCGCGACGGCCTGCCGGACGTCCTGCGCGGTGGCCGGTAGATGGATCTGCCGGGGCCGGGCGACATAGCGCCGGTTGTAGCCGCGCATGGTCAGCGTGCGGTACTCGCGTTGCCCGGGCAGGACAGCGGGTGTGGCCTGCGCCGGTGCGCCGCCGGTACCCACGGTGGCGGCACCGAGAGCGGCGGTGGCGAAAAACTGGCGGCGTGACAGCATTTCTCGGCCCCTGGCAGTCGATCCGACGGATTCGCCTGATCACCGTAGCCCTCCACCAGGGGTTTTCGGCGTGGATTCCGCTCCCGGCGACGTCGCGGCCCGGCTGTCGGCGGGCGAATGCGCGCTCGGACAGCCGAGGGCCGACTCCCTTCTTACGCGGCCCGCCGGGCGGCTCTGTGTCATGACTGTGTGTTCGGCGGCGTCCGGTTCAGGTAGTGCGCTTCGAAATGCCGCCACGCGGTATCTGGCGGGACGGGAGCAGCGGAATCGGTGACTGCGGTGAGTAGTCCGACCAAGGCCCACGACAGGGTCGTCACGCCCAGATCGTCGACCTGCGCGCCGGGCCACTCGGCGAAATGTTCACGCAGGATCGTGGCGATACTGTGCCGATAGCCGCGTAGGGCGGTGGCGGACGCCTTGGGACCGATCAGCGGCTGGTACACCTGCGGGTACCCACCGGCGAGCGCCAGCATCACACGGATCGGGGCCCACCGCCCCCGATCCGGTGAGCGGGTGATCTCCGCGCGCAGATGCTCGGCGCAGCTCACCACCAGCAGATCGTCCTTGTCGCGGTAATGGGCGTAGAAGGTGGACCGACCGACATCGGCCCGCGTGATCACATCGCTGACGGTGATGCGGTCGTAGGGCCGTTCCATCATCAATTCGATGAGCGCCCGGTGCAGGGCGTGGCGGGTCTTGCGGACGCGACGGTCCGGTGTCTCCACTGCTTCTCCTCTCTGCCCTGGGTTGATCGCACAGCGTTCGCATTTCTGTCCGGAAACGGACGGATACGCCGGTACTGATCCTGGTCCTCGCAGGGCGGCCCGCAGACGATGAAATCATGACTTCTTCCACTACACCGGCCCGCACACCCATGTTTGTCGACGACCCGGGGACCGGCCTGGTCATCGCGGGTATGCGCCGCTACAACATGTTCACAGCAGTATGGTTTCTCGGCCGGCATCGCCGACTACTCGCCGAAATGGTCCGGATGAGCGGGGCGGGCCCGGGAGACGATGCCGTCGATATCGGATGCGGGCCGGGCAAACTCGTCCGGTCCCTCGGTGCCAGGGTCGGGGCGCGGGGCAGCGTAGCGGGTGTCGACCCGTCCGCCTCTGCCGTCGCCTACAACCAGCGTCGCGACGACCTTCCCAATCACCGTTATATCCAGGCTCCGGCACAGGATCTGCCGCTGCCGGATGCCTCGGTCGACGTGGTGACGTGTACCTTCGTTATGCACCACATTCCCGAGGAGCACCGTGAGGCGGCAATTTCCGAGATGTGGCGGGTGCTACGGCCAGGGGGTCGTTTGCTGTTGGCCGACGCTCACCCGACCCGGTGGATGCTGTTCTTGTTCGGTCGGTCCGCGCGCAGAAACAGCGACCGCGAGCCCCTCGACGCGATCGACGTCCGCCACTACACTCCAGTGTTGCGATCGGTAGGTTTCGCGTATATCGGCCATGTCGTCAGCGGCTACACGACCGGGATCGCGATTGCGGCCAAACCGGATCGATGACGTTGTCTCTCTGGTCCGGTGGTCGGGTTCGTCCGCGCGAGTGAGGTGGTGTCGGACGCGCCGAAGTGTTGATCAGGCCGGATACAGGTGCCGCGAGAATGTCCCCAGCAGTGGTAATTCTGCGGCGTGTGTGACAAATTGGATCCCGTGCCGTCAGCGGGAGGAGGAAGGTTGCTGCGGACTCTTGGAAACCTCGGGATGTGTCCGGGTCCCGAGGGAGACCCCATGAGATGCGCCGGTCTCGAATGCCCTGCCCGCGTGCGCCCGTTTCCGGTTCGGCGTTCGGTGCTGCTGCAGACGAGCGGAGCTCGGCTATGAGGCATCCGAAGACGGTGGAGGCGCTTGCTCTGGGGCGTGCCCTGGTCCATGCGACCGACGATATGCTCGACCGGGTCGGTCGGATACGTGCTCGGCGTCCCTCTCCCAGTGGGCGGGTGATACCGGAGGTCGACGGCAGCGGTCGGCTCACCGATATGTATATCGCTCCCGGAACGATTGCTGCATCGGATCCAGTCGGGCTGGCAGCCGACATCATGGCCGCTGTCCGGGAAAGTACCGACGATGCGTTGCGGCAACACAAGCTCGCCATCCAGGAAACTGTGTGGCCGGACATCCCGAAGGTGCCATGGGTTCGCCGACGTCGCTAGCCGATGGCATACGCGGGCCGCGTACGAAGTCGTGTCCGGAGTGAGCATCATGGAAGAGTCCGGGCCGCAGGCGGGCCATGCTCCGCGGGTCTACGAGGCGTTCAATCCCGACTACTCGGTCGGGGTGGCCTGCGACATCCTGGGTGTGATCGTCGGCGTCCATCTGGGCGACGAGGTCTGGGAGAACACCGATGCCTGGCTGGCTGCCGAAATTGTGCGGGTGGCCCGTTTGGCGCGAGCGAAATCCCAGGTGGGCAAGCGATCGGCGCTGGCGGCAAGGGGGGCGCTGCGTCATGTACTCGACGAGTACGGCTTGCCGACCGAGGATGATTACCGGCGCATGGAAAAGGCCGAGTTCGGCCCCGAATTGTGACTTCAGCGGTCGTTCGGAAGCTCGGTAGCGTCCTCGAAGTCGCATCCCAAGAGTGGGGATACCCGACAATATGCTTGCGGAGCTGTAGACGGGAGAGGATTCGCAGCATGAGCATCTTTCAGCAGCAGCCGGATGATATGCGCACCAGTGGGAGCCGAGACCATGGTGAGGTGCCAGGTCTGCTGGATCGCGCCGCGGACGACCCGGAATGGGAGGCGGCGCTGTACAGGGGTGCAGGTTACGGTGTGCACGCCTATGCTCTCGCGGCTCGCGAGATACGCCGAGCCCGCACTGCGAACTGGACGTACACGGCAGACAAGTATCAAGGCTCCGGTGATACCAAGCTCGGCGGCGCCACCACTTTCGAGAACGCCGACGCAGATGGTGGTGCCAGAGTGGACCCGGGTGCCGCCGACGTGTGACCTGATTCAGGATTCGACGCGGTGACCAGAAATACTTCCATAAGCGATTGCCTTCGGGTGATCGTGGCGCTCAGATATCAGGAGCCGTTCGGGTGACGAACCATAGCGGAACATTCGGCATCGATGACAATACGATGGGCGAGGGTGACTGGATTGTCTCAAAGAACGGTGACTACAAGGTTGGTCTGGAAGACGGACGGCTCGTCGTCAAGGACCGCCACGGCACTATTGTATCGCAGACAGAGGATGTCGGCGCCAATGAAATATATTTCGATGAGGATGATGGTTGGTTAAACGATTCTGTTAACATCTCCCTCGAGAATGACGGCGACGAGAAAAAGAAGCTTCTTTCTCATGAGAATGATGACGGCGCCGGCGGCTCCGATGATATATCGCAGATGGCCATCACCAATGATGGGCGAATTATCTTCGTCAGAGGTGACGAAGCGCTGCCGGACGATTGGGATGGCAATTATCCGGGTGATGACAAGCTAATCACCGGGATCTCGCTGGACGGTCTCGACCGGGTCGCCAGCGATGCAAATCTCCTGCGAGCAACGTTCGGAATCGATTATTTCCCTAAGGGCGCGGACAAACTCAAGGACGACAGCAAGTACGAGGATTTTCCGCTCAAGATCCAAAAACCCCGTGCTACCGGCGGTGTGGAGATCTCTCAGGAACTGTCCCGCTATATCGATCTCAGTAACTATCAGCTTGCCTATCTGACCCATCAAATCGGCACTGGAGACATCAATATACCGAGTTTCCTGTTCAAACCGGAGGAGGAGCACAAAACCAAAAATGACAATCTCGAGGAGGGGTTTGTAAACCAGCTGAAAGAGGCTGCGGGAAAGTCGTACGAATCCGAATCGTTGCTGGCCACTCGATTGGCTCTGATGAAAAGACAATGGGCCGCCGTCGACAAAGGGTTCGGCGACCAGGTTCTCGAGATAGACGAATTCAATCACGAGACGTATCAGAGTATGTATGGTCGAATCCTCGAGCTGAACGAAAAGATCGCGAAGAGCTTGGTCGGGGTGAACGACAATGAGAAGAGCCTCAAGGGCAGCGACGGTAAAACGGTCGATGCTTCGGCGGCGGGCATTCAGCACGCCGTGGAAGAGCAGCCGCTCTACGGATATATAAAAGAGGGCGTAGACGACTGCATCAAGTATGTCAACGACTACGTCGAAGAAATGGAGCGCCTGGCGAAGCAGAATCCGGAGTTCAAGGAGATCATCAATGACGGTCAGCCGCACCCCGGAAACGATCCCGCGAACCCTCCGGCGAATCCGCCCGCGAACCCTCCGGCGAATCCGCCCGCGAATCCGCCCGCGAATCCGCCTGCGAACCCTCCGGCCAACATCCCGGTCAACACTCCCGTGAACACCCCCGTCAATACCCCGGTGAACACTCCCGCCAATACTCCCGCGAACACGCCGGTGAATGCCGACGATGCGCTGAAGGATCTGGACAAGCAGTACGACCAGATCCTGGGCGACACGACCAAGGACAAAACGGATGGTTCCGGTACCACAGGTATCGACGGCGAGCAGTCGCCGTCCGGTGTGACCGGGCAGAACACCGGTGGCGCACCCCAAGCCCAGCCCGCGGTCTCGCCTGCGGCGAGCGGCAGTCCGGATATGAGCGGACTCATGATGGCCGGCATGATCCCGCAGATGCTCAACGGCATGGGTGGGGACCAGGCGGGCAAAGACGGCAAGGGCAAGGACGACAAGGACAAGGACAAGGACGATCCTCGCGGCCAGGGGCCCGAGGTTCCCGCTCCCGGCCAGCCGTCGCCGGGCGTTGTTCCCGGAACGACCGATCAGGGGGCCGGCGCGCAGCCGGTCGTCACCGCGCCCACCGATACCGGCACTCCGCCGGTGGTGACCACGCCCGGCGCGATGGTCGACTACAAGATGCCCGACGGTAAGACCACGATCCAGGTGCCGCAGGCGGTGTCCGACGCGCTGACCCGGCAGCAGGGGAACCCGGCGCTCAACGCGTTCACCGCCTATGAGGGCACGCAGGCCTCCCAGGATATGGGCGGTACCTGGGAGGCCGTCCAGGGAGATCTGAAGACGGGTGACGTGGTGAGGTGGGAGAACCACAGTGCCGTCGTGATCAACGACGGGACGGGTCCGCAGTACTGGAAGGACGGTGTTCTCACCCGGCTGGACCAGAGCGGCGATCTCGACAACATGGGCCACGGCAAGTTCGTGCAGTTCCTCCGCCCACAGGGCTTGGGCGAGGCGGATGTGCAGGCCCCCGGCGTGCCGACGGAGTTGCCGGAGCCGAAGGTCACCCTCGAGACGCCGCAGGCGCCCCCTGCGGTCCAAGCACCGCAAGAACCCAAGTCGACGTGATCGGACCGGCCGGGCGCACAGTACGCGTTCGGCCGACCGGAATGCTGGGGTGGCGGGTGTTAGTCTCCGCTGAGATCGTCAGAGGAGGCCGTCATGAACGCGCTGTTGCTCGTCCTGCTCGTCGTCGCGCTCGTCGTGGCGGGCGTCGCGTTATTTCTGCTGGTACGGAAGAAGAGCGAGCCTCCCGCCGCGGCCGGGCCCGTGGACCCGTTCGCCGACAGGGATTCCGATGCGCTGCGCGGTGACCCGCGCGCGTTGAAGGCCGGGGATATCGTCGATATCTTCGGCGAGACCTACACCGTCCGCGGCTCGTTGCGCCTGAAAGAGGGCGGCTACCAGTGGAGTGAGCATCTGCTGGATACCGCCGGTGGTACGCGGAAATGGCTGTCGGTGGAAGAGGATCCGGATCTCGAGCTGGTGCTGTGGACCGAGACACCCGGAGTCCCGGCGGCGGGCGGAGCGGCGATCGAGTACGACGGGAAGACGTTCCGGCTCGACGAGTCCGGCCGCGCGCAGTACGTCAGCGAGGCGACCACCGGCCTGACCCCGGGGGGAACGGTCACTTACCACGACTATGCCGCCGCGGACGGCACCCGGCTCTCGTTCGAGGATTTCGGTGAATCGGGCAAAAAGGAAGCCGCGATCGGGCAGGTCCTGTACCGGAGTGCGATTATGATCTACCCGCAGTCGTCGAACTGAGCGATAGCTGTGGCACCGGAGGGCCTGTGCGCCGGACGGGGAAGGTTTGTTGTGAGTCGTAAGTCCTGGCTGTTCGCTGCCTGCTGCGTGATCCTCACGGGTGTGCTGGCCGGATGCGGGTCCGATGACGACGATGATGTCGGTGTCCGGTCCTATATCGGGTCGCACTACACACGCGCGCCGAAGCTCGACGAAGCGAACAACGGGACGGCGTACACATCGAACAAGTCGCCGGCGGCGACCGCCGACGACATCACCCAGGGGGTGCGCCAGCTGGACCGGCGCACCGCCGGCGCCACCACCTACCTGCAGTACCGGGACGACATCATCGCGATCTCGCCGAACGGTACCGGGGCCAAGATCCTGCTGGACGATTACCGGACCGGGTACCGGCGGCACCACGGTGCGGTCAGCGTCTTCGGCTGGCCCAGCGACAACACCGGCTTCCGCGGTGGCGGTTCCGGCGACGGAAAGTAGTATCCGCCGCCCGGGTGTCCGGATCCATTCCCAGGAGGAAACAATGCTCGAAGACCTGCCCGCGAACGCCGGTGCCGCGGCCGCCTACTCCGGCCTCGGCATCGTCCTGATGGTGCTGGGGTTCGTCCTGGTGGATGTGCTCACCCCCGGCGACCTGCGTCATCAGATCTGGGTGGAACGCAACCGCAATGCCGCGCTGCTGGTCGCCGCGAACATGCTGGGAGTGGGCATCATCGTCGCCACCGCCATCTGGACCTCCGACGGCGCGATCGGGCAGGCGCTGGTCACCAGCGCGGTGTACGGGGTCATCGGTCTGGTGGCGATGGCGCTGGCGTTCCTGCTGCTGGAGTTCACCACTCCCGGCGAGTTCCGGGGTGTGGTGAACGAGCCCGACCTGCATCCGGGCGTGTGGGTGAGCGCGGCGGTGCACATCGCGGTGGCGGCCGTGGTCGCCTCGGCTCTCACATAAGTTGACGTCGCAGGATTCCGCTACCGGCACCGCCGGGTCCCGGCCCGTCGCGGACGGTCCGGCCGAGATCGCGCGCGTCGACGGCACCGCGCCGCCGGTAACCGGACGGTTCGCGCGGTGGGCTCTGCTCACCACGGTCTTCGTCTGTGCCGCCTGCGGACTGGTGTACGAGTTGTCCCTGGTGACCTTGGGCAGCTATCTGATCGGTGATACCGCCACCCAGGCATCGATCACGCTGAGTGTGATGGTCTGCGCGATGGGGGTCGGCGCGCTGGCCGCGAAACCGCTGCGCCATCGGGCCGCCGTGTCTTTCGTGGTGGTGGAATTGGCGCTCGCGCTGGCGGGCGGTCTCTCGGTGCTCGGCCTGTACGCCGCCTACGCCTGGCTCGACCTGTACACCGCGGCGCTGGTGGCCGCATCCTGCGTGATCGGGGCCCTGGTCGGCGCCGAGATCCCGCTGCTGATGGAGATGCTGCAGCGTATCCGGAAACAGGAGGCGGGCAGCGCGGTGGCCGACCTGTTCGCCGCCGACTATGTGGGTGCCCTGCTCGGCGGTCTGGCGTTTCCGTTCCTGTTGTTGCCGGTGTTCGGGCAGATCCGCGGCAGCCTGATCGTCGGCGTGGTGAACGCGGTGGCCGGGCTGGCGCTGGTGCTCCTCTGGTTCCGCGCCGATCTGTCCCGCCTGGTGCGGGCCGCCCTCGGCGCGGTGACCCTGCTGGTGGCGGCGGTGCTGGTCGGCAGCTATGTCTATGCCGACCGGTTCGAGGCCACCGCCCAGCAGGCACTGTTCGCGTATCCGATCGTCTGGCAGCGGCAGACCGAATACCAGAAGATCGTGCTCACCGAATCGGTGTCACCGTTCGGGACTCGGGACACCCGGTTGTTCCTCAACGGTGATCTGCAGTTCTCGTCGGTGGACGAATACCGCTACCACGAGGCGATGGTGCATCCGACGCTGGCCGGTCCCCGCCGTACGGTGCTGGTCGTCGGCGGCGGCGACGGCCTGGCACTGCGGGAGATACTGGAATACCCCGATGTGGAGTCGGTGACGCTGGTGGAACTGGACCCGGCCGTGATCGAACTCGCCCGCACCGATCCGCGGCTCACCGAACTCAACCGGAATTCTTTCGCCGATCCGCGGGTACGGGTGGTCACGGCCGACGCGTTCTCCTGGTTGCGAACCGCCGGTGCCGACTACGACGCGGTGATCGTCGATCTGCCCGATCCGGACCAGACCTCCATCGCCAAGCTCTATTCCACCGAGTTCTACGCGATGACGGCGCGGGTGCTGGCCCCCGGCGGCACCATGGTGGTGCAGGCGGGTTCACCGTTCTTCGCTCCGCATTCGTACTGGTGCATCGCGGCGACTGTCCGCACCTCCGGCCTGCACATCCTGCCGTACCACGTGGATGTCCCCAGTTTCGGTGACTGGGGTTTCGTCCAGGCGACCCGCGACCCCGAGCCGCGGCTCGCGCTGGACCCGCCGGCTCCGCTGCGGTCGATGGACGAATCGAGCCTGCGGGCCGCGACGATCTTCGCGCCGGATCGCCGGGACACCGGCGAACAGCCGTCGACGCTCATGCATCCGACAATTCTCGAGCTGGCCCGTAAGGAATGGGTGTAGCGGATCAGGCGGGCGGTGCCCAGGACAGCACCGGCCCCAGCGCACGCAGCGCGACGGCGTCCGGGAGCAGGCGCAGCACAGTGTCGCGTACCGGTATCACCCCCGGTAGCGCGAGTTGCAGTGCGGCGCCCATTCGGTGCGACAGCCGAGCCAGCGGTTGTACCCGGGCGCGGCGGATCCGGTCGTATTCGGCGAGCGCACCGGGGATATCGGGTACCCGGTCGAGTGCGGCCGCCAAGGTGACCGCGTCCTCGACGGCCAGGTTCGCGCCCTGGCCCAGGTTCGGGGTCATGGCATGGGCCGCGTCGCCCAGCAACACCACCCGTTCTCGGACATAGGTGTCCAGCGGCGGCAGTTCGTAGATGTCGTGCCGCAGTATCGCCGCCGGGTCGGCCGCCGCCAGCAGCGCCGGAATCGGATCGTGCCAGCTGCCGAATCGGCGGCGTAACTCGTCCAGCTCCCCGTCGGGAACACGCTGTCCGGCCGCAAGGTTCGCGGTGCCGAACATGTACACGCGGCCGTCGCGCAGCGGCGCGATACCGAAACGCTGCCCGCGCCCGAGGGTCTCACCTCCGGCAAGTACCGGCTCGGCCGGGGCGACGATGGTTCGCCAGGCGGTGTAACCGGCGTACACCGGGCGCCGGGCACGCGGCCACAGTGCGGCGCGCAGCGTGCTGTTGATCCCGTCGGCGCCGAGTACCAGGTCGGCCTCGGCGGTCCCGGCGCTGTGCCGCACCCGGACTCCGCGATCGGCGAACTCGACCGCCTCCACCGCACACCCGAACCGCAGGGAGCCGGGGCCGAGCACGGTACGCAGAATGTCCGACAGCTGGTTCCGGTGGATGACCACCAGATCTCCGTAACGGTCGCGGAGGGCGGCGATATCGGTGCGGGCCAGCCAGCGCCCGCCGGGATCGCGCATCCCGCCCTCGGTCGCCGTCAGTGATTGCGCACGGACCGCGGCGCCGGCGCCGATCACATCGAGACCGCGCAGGCCGTTGGGCCACAGGCTCAGTCCCGAACCGGCCGGTTCCGGCCCGGCGGCACGTTCCAGCACGTCGACTCGCCAGCCGCGCTGCCGCAACGCGATCGCGGCCGTGAGCCCCGCGATTCCCGCGCCCACGACCACCGCCCGGCGCTCGGCGCCCACCGGTTCCGCGCTCATCGCCACCTCCGATATCGACCTCCGCCGGTCGCAACGATTATCGTCGCGGGCCGGCGGGGTGGGATCGGCGGCTGCCGGGTCGTTCTCCCGGCCGCCACGTAGCTCGCTCGCGACCCGCCGGGACGTGGTGGGGTGGCGAGGGCCGAATCGTCACGGCGTCCGGCCGACGCCCCTGGGTACGCCGCGGGGCGCGACCGCCGACTCGTGGTCGGCGGTGACCCCGAGGCGAGTCGGCGTGGACCCGGCTCGCCGCCGCACTGCGACCGCGCTACCGCGCCGGGCTCAGCCTCCGGTAACAGCGGGCGCGGAAGGGGAAGTGGGCCCGGGGAGAAGAGGCGGTGCCGAGGACGGGCTGGATGTGGCTGTGGATGTCGGGACGGGCGTCGAGGAAGACACCGGGGGCGGCGAGATCGGTGCGGAGGTGGCAGCCGGTGCGGAGGTGGCGGACGGGGTCGTGCCGGGAGGCGCGGCCGAGGCGGTGGTCCGGGCACGACCGGAGGACGTGGCGATCGCGCTGCCCCGAGGCCGGGCCTGTTCGCTGCTCGCGCTGTTCGCGGCGGCACTCGTCTCCTCGCCGGTGCCGGTGGTTTCGGTCGGGGTCGCCGTGGTGGTCTCGCCGGTGGATGGGGTGGTGGTGGGGGTGCCGGTCCCGGGGTCGGTGGTGGTGGCGGGGGAGGTCGGTGTGCTGGTCGGCTCGGTAGTGGTGGTGGTGGTCGGGGGTGCGGCGACACTGGTGGTCGGCAGTGGAGGTTCGGGAGGCGCGGGCCGTTGCTCGTCCACCGGCTCACCCGCCGGGGTGGTGGGTGCTTGCTCGGCGACAGTGGTCGCCGGTGCGGCCGGGGGTGCGGACGGAGCCATCGGCACCGGATGGGTTTCCGAGTGCGGCGGCACCTGTCGGGCGGGGCCCGGCCGCGGGGCGGGCGGTAGTTCGGCGGCCGGATCGCCCGGTACCGCGGTGGCCGGCACATTCGACGGCGCCGTGGGTGCCGGTGCGTCGGTGACCGTGGTGCCGCCCTCCCGGGTCAGGGCCAGTGCCGACACGCTCACGACCGCGGTCAGCAGCACGGCTACCGCAGCCGAGGTCTTGACGCGGGTACGGGATCGGGTGGCGGACGGGATGTCGTCCGGCGTGCCGAAGGCGAGCGGGGGGCCGGCCGGCCGGAAGTCGCCGGCCGGCCGGAAACTGCTGGGTGGGGTGTCGGCGGGGGCGAAGGTGGCGGGCGGGGTGTCGGCGGGCGAGAAGCCGGCCGATGGGTCATCGGCCGGTGCGATGACAGGCGTCCCGGTCTCCGGGCGTGCGAGGAGGTGCGGTGTGATATCGACCGGCGGGCTGTCCACGCGGGAATCGGGCGCCGGTGGATCGCCGGGCTCCGGATCGTCGCGCGATACGTCGTGCACCGGCGCGGTGACGGCCGACCGGGTGCCCGTTGCCGAGAGACCGGACGGTGCCAGCGCCTGCTGCGCCGCCGCCGCCAATTCCCCGGCCGACCCGTAGCGTTGGTCCGGATCCTTCGCCAGCCCGCGCGCCACCACCTCGTCGAAGGCGGGCGGCAGGCCGGCGGCCGAGGGTAGCGGCGGCCGTTCGGTGAGATGTGCGGCGATCTGCCGCTCCACGCTCTCGCCGGTATACGGTTTCGTACCGGCCAGGCATTCGTAGAGTACGCACGCCAGGGAGTACACATCCGAGCGCGCGTCGATCCGGTCCAGCGTGAGTCGCTCCGGCGCCATATAGGCGAGCGTGCCGATCATCGTGCCGGCGCGGGTGAGTGTGGTGTCCTGACTGCTGCGGGCGATCCCGAAATCGATGAGGTAGGCGAAACCCTCGGCGGTGATCAGGATGTTCGAGGGTTTCACATCCCGGTGTACCACCCCGCCGGCGTGCGCGGCATCGAGCGCGGCGGCGATCTGGGCGACCACGGCGACGGCCTCGGTGGCGGGCAACGATCCCCGATCCGCGAGCAGCGAGGCCAGGTTGGGGGCCTCCACCAGGCGCATCTCCAGGAACAGGCGGCCGTCGATCTCGCCGAAATCGTGGATCGGCACGATATGCGGTTCGTGTAGCCGGGCCACCAGCTGAGCTTCCCGCTGGAAGCGCCGGCGATACACGGTGTCCTGCGCGAATTCTCGCGACAGCACTTTCACCGCCACCATGCGCTGGGTACCGGTGTCGTAGGCGCGGTGTACTTCCCCCATGGCGCCCGCCCCCAGTGGATCGAGCAGTCGGTAGCGACCGAACTCTGTACCTTCCACACCTTCCACGAGCTACGGATACCACATCCGGTGACCGATCACAGCACCCCGGCGCCGCGAATGAGGGTGGAATCACGCCCGGATCAGCGCTTTTCGGTCAGCCGCCGGGTTCGTCGCGCCCCATGGACCCGGGGTCGCCCAGCGGCTCGACCGGCGGGTCCGCGAACACCGTGGCCGCGTTTCCGGTGGCCAGCCGTGCCGCCGCGCTCGCGGCCACCCGGAGCGCGAACCGGCCGGTATCCGGGTCGACCGCGATCAGACCGTATTCGCGGTCGACCTCGTCCTCGGCCAGTCCCAGCTCACGCAGGGCGTCGGCCAGGCCCGAACCCGGGGGAAGCGAGACGGTCAGCAGCGGCATGCCCCCGAGGCTACGCGCGGGCCGCCGCTTTCTGCAGCTCCGCGAGCAGCGCCCGGGGTTCGACGATGCCGTACCCGTAGTCGTAGTCGAATCCGGCGCCCGCCCGATCCGCCGCGGTGCCGCGCAACAGTTCCCGCAAGCGGGCCGGCGGTATCTCGGTCGCCGTCCATCGGGTGCGGAAGGCGGCGACCACTCCGGCGAGAACCGGGCAGGCGGCGGAGGTCCCGGTATCCGGCGCGTCGGCACCGAAGGCGGTGGAACCCAGGAAATGTGAGTAGGCGCAGAGATCGGGTTTGTGCTCGGCGAGCCGGCCGGGACCCTGCGACGAGTAGCCGACCCGCTGCCCGCCGGTGTCGACGCCACCGACCGACAGCACGGCCGGATGCGAATTCGCGCCGGTGATGGGCCGCTCGGGGTAGGCGCAGCGTCCGTCGGGGCAGTCGCGTCCACAGTTCCCGGCGGCGAAGAGGATATCGGCGCCCGCGGCGTCCAGGGCGGCGACGATCACGTTGAACGGGTGGTCGGGATTGTCGGAGTAGTTGCCCGGGTCGCCGACCGGGAAACCCACTGCGGCGCGAACGAACCCCAGCTGTTGCTGACCACCAGGGCGCGGCGGTCCGCCGGCTGCGCGGTCAGCACGGTACGCAGATGGGCGAACGCGGCGAGCGCGTCCGAGAGCAGACCGTCCATCCGGCTGCCGCCGTCCCGCGTGCTCCGCAGGAGCGGGATATCGAGGAAAGTGGCCTGTGGCGCGGCGATGAGCGCGTCGAAGGCGCACATGGTGCCGTGGTCGACCGGGAATTCGCCGGCGGTGCCGCGAACCCCCGCGGGATTCCAGCTGCGGGAGGTGTCGATCGCGATCGCGGCGCCCGCGGCCCCTCGCACCGCCGCGGCATTGATCCCGGTGTCCAGGACGGCCACGGCCACGCCCGCCCCCGTCAGTCCCGCGGCGGTGAGTTCGTCACGGCCGAGCCGGGCGGCGACATCGGTCCAGGTGCCGACCGGGCCGGTATCCCCACAGGTGAGCACCGGTTCGATCACCGGATCAGCGAACACCCCCGTGACGCCCGGTGCGCCCGCCACCGCGGCCCGGGCGGCCGGGTCGTCGTCGGGGATCTCACCGCGCACCACATACGAGCCGCCGTCCCCGCGCGTATCGCTGGCCGCCGTGGCGGCGGGGACGGAGACGGGGCCGTAGCCGGTGTCGACGGTGAGACCGGGGACCTCGCCGGTGAGCGCGGCGGCGGATATTCCGGCCGCGGAATCCGTTGCGGCGGAGACCAGTTCAGGGGAGGGGCGGAGCTCGATGAGGACTCGCATCCCGCCATAGTGCCCCGGGAGCCGGTGGACGGCAATCGCTGCTCAACCGGGTGCCCGGCGACGAGGCGGGAAGGTCCGGCGCTTCCTCGCTCACCGGGCGTGGACCGGCGCGGCGATGCGGTGTTCGGCCAACCTGCCCAGTACCGCCTGGTTGGCCTCCCAGCCGTCGGGGAACTTCACCGGGACCCCGAGATAGACCGGTTCCGCGGAGGGGTGCGCGTCGAGAAGTTCCCCGATCCCGGCCCGGCCGACGACGATACAGGCGTGCCGGTGCCGGGAGGCCAGTACGCACAACCGCCCGGCCTCCAGGTGGAACGCGCCCGCGTCACGGCGGCCGGAGAGCGGATGCAGGATGACGGTGACATCGTATTCCCGGCCCTGCAACCGGTTCGCGGTGTCGACGGTGACCGTCTCGGCCACCGTTCCCGCCAGCGTGTCGCGTACCGCCTGGGCCTGATCGCGGTGGGCGGTACCGACCGCGATACGGGTCGCGTCGATCTCGCGGCTGCCGTGTTCGGAATGCGCGACGCCGCCGCGTTCCAGCAGCCGGCAGGCGAGGTCGGCGATGGCCGCCACGGCTTCCCCGTCGGTGCGCAGCGTATGCCGGGCGGGCAGCTCGTAATACGCCCAGCCGTGTGCGGCCGCTTCGTCCAGGACGTCGTCCACCGGGCCACGCAGTCCGCGGGTGGTGAATTCGAGCCGGCGCTGTTCGGGGCGGGTGCCGGCGGCGAACGGCGCGAACGGGTAGAACGCCGAGGAGACCACCGAGGCCGCCGAGGGCGGCAGCCGCCACGACACCGGCAGGGTGTGCACCGGGATACCGGCGTTGTGGTTGAGCATCACCGCCACCGCGCTCATGGTCGGATCCCAGGACAGGCCCGCCCAGCGGTCGCCGTCGACGGTGGCGAACGGGTCCAGCTGGCCGGGGTCGCCGACGAAGAGGCCGCGTTCGAACCGGTTGGCGATGCGCAGCAACATATCCGAGCGCATCTGGTAGGCCTCGTCGACGATCGCATACGACCAGCGGCCCTCGTCCAGGGTGGCCCACTTCGCGGCGGTGCCGATCACGATCGCGCATTTCTCCAGGTCGGCGGGCCGGTTCGCCACCTCCACATTGTCGCGGTCGATCCGGGCGCTGCGGCGGTAGTCGCCGGCGGACAAGCGCCCGATCAGCAGGGCGGGATCGGCGGTGGCCAGCCGATCGATGAGGTCGTCGACCTGTTCGTTGGTCTGCGCCACGATCATCCGCTGTTCGTCGTCGGCCGCGGCCAGCTGCCGGGCCGCGCGCACCACCAGGGTGGATTTACCGGCCCCCGGGGGAGAATCCACGACCAGGGCGCGGTGCGCGGTGTTGTCGAGATCGGCGAGGATCCGGCCGACCACCTCGTCCGCGGTGCTCACGACCATTCCTCCGCCAGTTCGAGGGTCGGTTCGGGCGACGGGCCGCCGTGGGTCCACGGGGTCTCCTCCCGGGGCGGGAGTTTGGCGGGCGGGCCGCCGAAGCCGGTGGGGGAGAAACGGGCGAAACCGATGGCGTCGCCCTCCTCGGGGACGCTACCGGCGGCGGGGTTCTTGCCCTGTCCCATACCGCTGACCAGTTCCAGCTGGATCACATCCTCCTCCACCGCCACGACCTCGGCTTTCTGTGCGGGCCGATCGATTCGGATCAAGGTTTCTCCGACCCGCGCCCGGAACGGGTCGGCGGTGTGGACCCACAGATACGGGCGCGGTACCTCGCGCGATTTCGGTTTCGCCCGCCGCTCGGGTTCGCAGGCGCTGACCGTGCCCTGGAACGCTTCGCCGACGAGCCGGTATTCGATCAGGACCCGGGGATCGTCGAAGGCGCGCTGGGCCTGGAAGGTATCCAGTGCCTGTTCCTGTTTGAGCAGCCGCCGGGTCGCCGAGACCGCCGAATCGCGGCGGGCCTGCGGATACCCTTCCGGGATATCGGCGACGAACCAGGAGAACGCGGCGCGGTCGTCGGTCCACCGTTTGGCCACGCTCGCGCCCTCCGGCAGGGCGCGCAGCAGTTCCACGGCCCGCCACATCAGCTGCCAGGTGGGTTCGAGTTGCCCGCGCAATGCCTGTTCGAGGCGTTCGCCGGCCACGACTTTGGCCCATTCGTGCCCGGCGCCGTCGTAGGCGGCGATCAAGGGCGCCAGCTCCTCGTTGTCGAAACCGGGGTCGGTGGCCGGGCCGGCGGGCGGATAGGCCAGCGGATCCTCGGCCAGGGCGGCGGCCTCCGATCCCGTCATCCCGGCCGGCGGGTCGATCCAGCCGAGCAGGGCGGCGAGATTACCGTCCTCGAGCGCGGACTGCCCGGAGGCCCAGTGGGTGGTGAGGACGGAGGTCATCGCCAGGCACACACTGGATCCCGGGAAATCGGACCGGTCACCGAACCAGGTGAGCCAGCGTCCCAGCAGGGGAAGCGATTCCGGGACCGCGTTCTCGCCCTCGGTGCGATGGAACCGCACCGACCGGCCCAGCAGGCGCAGGAATTCGGCGCCGCCGGGATTGGGCAGCAGCAGCTGCGGCGCGTCGAGGTAGCGCAGGTAGGCCTCGCCGGTCGATTTCACCGTCAGTTCCTCGGCGTCCTCGCAGAACGACGAGATATAGGGCAGCACCCGGTCGGCGAAGTGTTCGATGAACCGCAGGCGCAGCACCCGGTCGCGGGGCTGGGCCACGATCAGCACGGTCGCGTCGTGTGGGGAGGACCCGAGCGCGACCGCCAGCGGTGCCGCGGCCTCACCGGCCAGCCGTAGCGGTACGAGCACGAGGGGGCGGTCGGAGAGGTGGTAGTGCCGCCGGTCGGCGATGGGCTCGGCGCGGCCGCTGCGGGCCGCGGTCACCTTCGCCAGCGCGCTGAGCACGCTCATCGGGCGACCTCCAGGCGCAGTGCCCGCGCCCGGCGGAGCATTTCCGCGATATCGGCGTGTTCGGGACCGGGTTCCAGGGTGCCGTCGGCCAGGGCGAGCACCGTGTCGAGGTTGTCGATACCGCCGAGGTCGTCGCACACCCCGCGCCCGAGGGTGTCCACCGAGCCCTGGGTCCGGGCCTCGGAGCGGCAGGCGAAGGCCAGTTCACAGCTGGACATGCATTCCGGGGCGTACCGCGACGGTATCGCGGCGACAGCGCCGGGCAGCCCGTCGCCCGGCGTGAACGAGGCGCCGGGCGGGACCAGATCGAGCAGGGTGTCGATCGAGGTGAGCCGGGACAGCTGGCGCCCGATCACCGCGAGCTGTTTGCGCAGGTCCACCAGGGCTGCGGTGGGGCGGTTGGTGAAATCCCGGGCGCACACCAGGATCGAGTTGTGCGCGACCAGTTCCGGCGACTGGCCCAGTTCGCGCAGCAGCTCCCGCATGGCCAGGACGTATACCGCCGACTGCCGCGCCGCCGAGGCCACCTGCGCGGGATCGGCCTGCCCGTCCACGACGGCGAACGATTTGATCTCCACCACGTGGAACAGGCCGCCGATCTGCAGGGCCACCACATCCGGTTCCAGATAGGCGGTGGCGCCGGCGATCTCCAAACGCAGCATCGGATGATCGAACAGGGTGCCCTGGCCGGAGCCGAGCGCCTGCCCCAGGAGCTGTTTGGTGCGCTGGTAGCGCACCGAATTGCTCGCGTTGTCGCCGACGGTCTCCAGGTCGTGGTAGCCGACCTCCGGGATGGTCAGCCCCAGTTCTTCGCGCAGCAGCCGCAGCAGTTCGGCGCAGCCGTGCGCCTTCACCATGGCTTCGAAGCTGTTGCCGCGGGTGATCGCGAACGGTGACTGCCCGAATTTCGGCGGGAAGCCGAGTTCCCGGGCGATCACTGTCTTGTCCACCGCCGCGGCGTCCAGCAGCGCTCGGCGCGCGCAGCCCGGATTGGCGGTGAGCGCGGCGATGGTCCGGGCGTTGTGCCGGGTGGCCGGGGCGTCGCCGCGCAATTCGTCGAGCCGGTTGGTCAGTGTTTTTTCCGCAAGCGTCATCTCAGGCCTCGTTCCGTCGCCGGTCGGCTACCGCGAGCCGAACGCCGAACAATTGCGCCGCGGGATCCGCCAGTTGCCGCACCGCCCGCTCCGCGGCGTCGGCCCGCTGCTGTGTGTCGTCGTCTCTGTGCACCTCTAGTTCGCGTTCCGCGGCCGCGCGCACGGTCTCCGGGTCGATGTTCTTCCCGTCGGTCGCGCCGGGGATGGACACCGCCAGCTGCCACAGCACGCGTTGCCCGGCCGGTGTGCAGCCGTGGTCGATCATGTGCCCGGCCAACCGGATGGCCCCGGTGAGCAGGTCCACCCGCGGACTCAACGGCCCGACCATACGCTGTGCCGACGACCAGGTGCTCACGGCCAGCAGACCGCGGGCCGGGGCCAGTAGATCGGTGGTCATGGCGGCGCAGATGTAGTACGGGCGGGCGTAGGGCGCCGCCCGGAAGGACCGCTCCTCGTCGCGGCGCAGACTGGTGAGCCGGGCCGGAACGAGTTCTCCGGAGAAGAACGCGTCGTGCACGGCGAGGACCAGTTTCGGGGCGGCGGGTACGGACAGCAGGGTGAGCGCGCGGTGTACGTGCTCGCGGACCGGCACCGCCGCCGCGGGCTGCCGAGCCGGTGCGGAGGGTTCCGGCGTCCCGAGAACCGCGGCATCCCACTCCGTTTCGGCGGTGCGGAGTTCGGCGCGCAACCGGCGGGCCGCGGTCCGGTCCCCGGATCCCGCGGCCCGGCGCACCTGCGCGCGTAACTCGGCTATGCGCGCTTCGAGCGCCTCGGCGGTGGGCATGGGGTGAAATGTAGGGGGCAATTCCAGGGAAGTCCAGTGAATGCCAGTATTTGCCGGTATATGTTGCCGCGCGGACCGGTTCTCCGGGAACTCCGACGACATACTTTTGGGTATGTTAGCGTTGCGAATATGCTTGCGGCGGGGTCGAATTGCGCATTCGGAATCGATCAGAACTTTGTCGACGCACTGGCCGCGCGGGCGCGTGCGGCCGAGGAGTTGCGCAGACTGCCCGACGAGACGATCGCCGACGCGGTGGCTTCGGGATTTCTCGGTGCGCTGGTCCCGAAACGGTTCGGCGGCCGGGAGGAGAAGTTCCCCGCCGTACTCGACCCGATCCGCCGGATGGCGCACGGATGTGTGTCCAGTGCGTGGACGCTGGGGTTCTACGCGCTGCACAACTGGCTGCTGGCCCTCTTTCCCGAAACCGCCCAGCAGGAGGGATACGGGCGCGGACCCTTCCTCTGCCCCGCGCCGCTGGCACCGACCGGCCGGGGAATACCGGCCGACGGCGGTGTGCTGCTGTCGGGTCGCTGGTCCTGGGCCACCGGCGTGATGAGCGGGAACTGGATCATGGTGGGCGCACTGTGCGGCCCGGCCGACGAGCTCTACCTCGCCCTCGCCCTGCTGCCCGCCGACGAGGTGGTGATCGAGGACGTCTGGCATACCGAGGGAATGCGCGCGACCGGGTCCAACGACGTGGTCGTCGAGAATCTGCTGGTGCCCGGACACCGGCTGGTGCGGGTCCTCGACATCTACGGCGGCAGTACCCCCGGCGCCCGGCTGCACGACGCCACCACCTACCGGTGGCCGCTGGTCCCGGCGCTGTCGCTGGCGGCGTCCATGCCGGCTCTCGGCGCTGCCGAACGCGCCACCGCTGTATTCGCCGACCGGCTCGAGGGCCGCATCCTCTACGAGGGCGGCACCCGCCAGCGCGACAAACCCATGGCCCAGGCGCATCTGGGGCAGGCGCGGGTCCGGTTGCGCGCGTTGCACGGACTGCTCGCCGATACGGTGGCCGAGATCGAGGCACTGCTCGACGCCGGGACGCCGGTGCCGGTACCGGTCCGTGCCGAGGCCCGGCTGGCCGCCGCGCATATCGTGCGGGGGTCCCGGACGGTCATCGCCGACCTCTTGCACGCCTCCGGGGCGAGTGTGCACTTCAGCGATCATCCGATGCAGCGGCTGAAGCGTGATGTCGACGTCCTGAGCGGGCACGTGGTCTTCGACTACGACACCGCCCGTGAACTCGCCGGAGCGACCGCGATCGGGCTGACGGTCCCACGCGCCGCCATGCTCTGACCGGTGTGGGGAGGGGGACCGGCAGTTCATTCAGGCCGGTGCCGCGGGAGTCGTCTGGCCCTCGCTCGGTGGCGTAGCGGGCCGCTCCCCGCCGAGCTCCGGCACCGGCGGCCGCCGCACACCGAACACGGTCAGCAACGGCCCGGTCATCGCCGTGGTGATCAGGGCCATCAGCACCAGGACGGAATACAACCGGGTGTCGATGACGCCCAGAGTCAGACCGACATTGAGGATGACGAGTTCGGTCAGGCCGCGCGTGTTCATGAGTGCCGCCAGCGCACCCGCGGTGCGGCGGTCCAGCCGGCGCAGCCGGGCAGCGAGATATGTGCCGCCCATCTTGCCCGCGACGGCGGCGGCCACGATCACCACGGCCTCGACGACCGCGGCCCGGTCCACCCCGCTCAGGTCGACGCGCAGCCCCGCGACCACGAAGAAAGCCGGCAGGAACAGGCTGCTCACCAGCTGCGCGCCCGGTTCGACCCGGGGGCGTTGTGTCCGGGGGAAGATCACGCCGAAGAGAAAGGCGCCGAAGATGACGTGCAGCCCCATCCATTCGGTGACGGCGGCGGTGGCCATGGCCCCGCAGACACCGACCAGGACTGTTGCCGTCTCGGCGCGTTCGGCGGAAAGAGTACGCGCCAGCACCGGGCGCACGACCCACCACAACACCGCCACCAGCGGAACGATCAGCAGCAGCCGCCAGTGATCGTCGAATTCCGGTCGGGCGGAAGCGAAGACCAACGACAGCGCACACCACGCGAAGATGTCCACCACTGCCGCGCCGGCCAGACCGAGCTGGCCGAGGCGAGTGGTGAACAGGCCGCGATCCTGCAGTATCCGCGCCAATACCGGGAAGGCGGTGACCGCCAGCGCGCACCCGAGGAAAAGGGGGGACGCGATCCGGCCGTCGTGGTGGCGCGCGAGTGGTCCGAACGCGAGGGCGCATCCGAGCACGAACGGCGTGGCGAACGCGGAGACGGCGATCGCCAGGATCGACCGGCCGTGCCCGGCCAATCGGTCGCGGTCGATCTCCAGCCCGGCCAGGAACATGAAGATCACGACGCCGATCTCGGCCAGCGCGGTCAGCTGCGGCTTCACTTCCGCCGGGAAGATCGCTTCGGACAGCCCGGCGCCGAGGACGGTCGGTCCGACCAGGATGCCGGCCGCGATCTCGCCGATGACGGCGGGCTGGCCGAGCCTGCGGGCCAACCCGCCGAGCAGGCGCGCGGCCACGATGATGAGGACGAGATCGGTCAGCAGGAAGATCATGGGCGGCTCGACATCCTGGCCGCCTACATCACGGGCAGCGGGGGAGCGGGTTCGAAGACCACGGGCAACCCCGCCAGCGCGCGGTGGAACGGGCCCGGCCGCCATACCAGTTCCTGCCGGGTATCCGGGCGGAGGTCGGGGATGGCGTTGAGCACGACATCGATCGCGCTGCGGACGGCGGTGCGGGCCAGCGATTGCGCGGGGCAGGCATGCGGACCCACACTCCAGGCGAGGTGGGAGCGGTTGCCGACGAAACTGCTACCGGGAGTGTCGAGGTCGTTGCGGATCTCGGGGTCGTTGTTACAGGCCGAAAGACTGATCACCACCGGCTGGTGGGCGGGCAGCCAGGTATCGGCGACCGGAATGGGCTGGCGCGGGTAGGTCGTGCAGAAGTTGGCCATCGGTGGGTCGTTGAACAGGACGTTGTCGATGGCGTCGTCGGTCGACAGATTCCCGCCGAAGGTGTCCCCGGGCCCGTACTGCGGTTCGGTGATCATCAGCAACAGCGCGTTGGTGATGAGGTTGCGCTGCGCCTCGAAACCGGCGCCGTAGAAGCTCATCAGTTGTGCGAAGACCTCGACGTCGTCGAGCCCGGTGGTGTGTTCGGCCAGTCGTGAGGTGGCGTCGTCGCCCGGCCGGTCGCGTTTGAGGTGGATCAGCTCCATCAGCGCGGATTTGAGGATCCCCATCCCCTCCTCGGCCCGCACCGTGTCGAAGCGCGCGGCCATACCCACCGCGATCCGCCGGCCGATATCGTCGGGGCAACCGCAGATGTGGTTGATGATCTCCAGCGCCAGCGGGAAGGCGTACTGACTCATCAGATCGGCGGTGCCGCGCTCACAGAATTCGTTGATCAGCGGCGTGGCGATACGCTCGACCGTATACGGCAAGGCGTTGAGGTCCACACCGTCGATGCTGTCGGCGGATGCCTGCCGATAGCGGGCGTGGACGTCGCCGACGTTGTACCGGGCGGCCGGGAACCATTTCATCATCGGCAGCACCGGAGAATCCTGCGGTACGGTTTCCTGCCAGTACCGGGGGTCGGCCGGGAAATGGTCGGGGTCGTTGAGGATACGTACGGCGATCTTGTGGTTGATCACCAAGGTGGCCGGCACTCCGGGCGCCAGATCCACCGGGACCAGTGACCCGAACCGCTCCCGCATCGCGCGGTAGGCGCGATGGGGGTCCGTGGCGAATTCTTGGGTGTACATCGGGTATCGCGGGCTCGGGGGTTCGGCTACCGGTCCGGGGGCTGCGGGGTATGCCCCCGTTGTTATCGACTGCGACAGTGGGCTATGGCGTGGTGTGGTCAAGGACATGACTCCAGATACGAGGCTCGAAAGAGGTGGGATTCGGCGCGAACTCGGCGTGCGGGCTCCTGCGCCCTGGTTGTTTGTTCTCCCACGAATTTCACTGACTACAGCACGGGCAAACGTGTCGTACGGACACCGCGGTTCTCGGTGAGATCGAGTCGTTCGCCATCCCGTTCATGCACCGGTCGATCGGCGTGCGGGTATCGCTGTACGGGACAATTCGTCAGGGCTCACGACAGTCGGGCACGATCCGGCCCATGGAATTGTCACAGCGACAGCCTGTTTCATGCGTGCCTCTCATCAGCTCGGTGCAGAACTATAGTCCGCGCGGGCGATATCGCAATCGCTGGGTGAGTGCTGGGTGCGGGCCGGATCACCGCGCATCGGCGCGTACGGAATCGGGCTCGTCGTTCCAATCGGCGTCTCCGTCGAGGCCGGAGTCGTTTTCGGGGGACACGATGTCGGGGTTGAACGTTTCGCGGATGTAGCAGAGCGGCTGGTCGAGGAGCAGGACGTAGGCTCGCGCCGCGCACAGCCGCTCGTCCGGCCACCGCGCCAGACCGACCCGCAGGATGCGCCGCCGCTGCGCGACGCCCCGCGACATCAGGCTGCGGCCGATGGGGTTGCCGGCATCGTCCACCCCGTAGATCTGCGCCCGGCTCCGCACCGCGACGACATAGTTGACCGAGACGATCAGCTCCTCGCGCACCAGCCGGGATCTGCGGACGAGAACCCGGTCCCGCTCCGAGACACAGAGCGCCTCGCGCACCGTGCCCGGGAGACCGGCGGCGACCATATCGCGTTGGTCCACCACCTGGACGGCGAGGTCGGCATCGACGATCGCCTCCAGGGCCGGAGTGGTGTAGCCGTCGTGGGCGAGCAGCATCCGGGTCAGTGGATCTCGAAATCCCGGGCCACCGGGCGGGTAGTCCCCCGATGGCCCGGGAAGCAGGGGTGCAGCGGTCACTGCGGCCCCCGCCCGTGGATATTCATGGAAAGGTCCGGACTCTCGGTCAGTCGGCCGCGCCCTCGGCGGTGAGGGGTGGCAGGACCGGT
This sequence comes from Nocardia sp. NPDC004568, assembly GCF_040609955.1. Classification (NCBI taxonomy): domain Bacteria; kingdom Bacillati; phylum Actinomycetota; class Actinomycetes; order Mycobacteriales; family Nocardiaceae; genus Nocardia; species Nocardia sp. NPDC004568. Next base: position 46,284 of record NZ_JBEXLL010000027.1, on the reverse strand, counting down.
CGGGCGACGGCGTCCTTCTCGGCGTCGCTGCGGGCACCGGTGGTGAGACCGAGGACCGGTGCGGTGGTGATCCGGATATCGCCCATCGTGGTGTCCGCGCCGAGCGGATCGCGCCAGATGTTCCAGACCGGGGACATGTCGAGATGGCCCATGTACTTGATATTCGCGCCGTCGGCGTAGTCCTCGTCGCGGAAGCCCTCGGCTTCACCGACGATTGTGCTGGTCGCCGTCCGGGCCTGGGCGCCGGAGGTCTCCTCCACGTCGGTCAGGCCCGCCATGATCCGGGTGAAGGACTGCTCGGCGGTATCGCCGTCGTGTTCCTCGGTGAGGGTGCTCGCGTGCGCGAAGTACTCGTCGGATCCGATGTAGTCCTTGTACATACGGGAGACCAGGGTCAGGAACCGCTCGTAGGCCCGTCGATAGGTGTATTCGTGGAATGCCAGGGCGTCGGCTTCGCTCATCTCGCCCCGCAGGTAGGTCGCGATGGAAGCCGCCGCCGTGAGCCCGCCGTAGGTGGCCAGGTGCACGCCCGTGGACAGCAGCGGATCGAGGAACAGTGCGGAATCGCCGACCAGCGCGTACCCGGGACCCCAGAGCCGGTCCGAGACATAGGAGTAGTCCTGCTCGGCGCGTACCTCGGCGATCTGTTCCGCGCCGTCGATCAATTTCTGCATCGCCGGTGTATCGCGAATGATGGCGTGGTAGTAGGCCTCCCGGGAACCGTATTCGCGGATACGTTCGGCGGCGATCTTGGTGGAGATCACGTAGCCGACGCTGTGTTTCCCGCTTGCCAGCGGAATGTTCCAGAACCAGCCGCCCTCCGGGGTGGAGACGACGTTGATCGCGCCCTCCGGACTGTCCGGGTGTAGTCGTGCACCGGTCCAGTAGGACCAGATCCCGATATTGCGGAACCCGTTGTGCACTCTGCGCATCTTGAAGTGTTTCGCCAGCAGTCCGGCGCGACCCGACGCGTCGACCAGGAAGTCGAACTCGGTGGTCCGGACCGTGTCTTCGCCGGCGAGTACCCATTCGACCGCGGTGGGGCGATCGTCGTCGCCGAAGACGACGCGCTTCACGGTGGCACCCTCGACCACCTCGGCGCCCTGGTCGGCGGCGTTGCGCAACAGGATCTCGTCGAATTCGGCCCGGTCGACCTGCCACGACCAGGCCTCGGCATCCACCAGTGCCGCCCAGTTCAGCAACCAGGTGTCGTCCTGCCACTGGAAGTAACCGCCTCGTTTCACCTGGAACCCGTGCGCCGCGACCTTGTCGTAGGCACCGGAGAGGCGAAGTGTCGACAGGACCGAGGCCAGTAGCGACTCGCCGATGTGATAGCGCGGGAAAGTATCCCGCTCCAGTAGGGTCACCCGGATACCTGCTCGGGCGAGCAGCGCTGCCGTGGTCGACCCGGCCGGGCCACCACCGATGATCAGAACGTGCGGATCGTGCGCCATAGCTGACTCCTGGAACAACAGAACGAACCATGAGGTCCGCCATCAGCGGCCGGACCGACCGGGGTCCATGGCCCGGAATCGCGATGCCGCAGATGGTTCAGAACAGAGTGGCGCCTCGGAAAGTGTATCAGCGAACGCACAATTGTGCGTGCATCTGCACGATGTATCTGTACGAACAATCAACAGCAGCAACACTTGTCGGCCCGGCTGTTCGGCCACCGACAAGCCACCACCCGGTGGCGTGGAACAACCACCGGGTGGTGCGCATCGGGATCGGGAGGTGTTCGCCCGGCGGATCAGCCGTGGCTGCCCTCCGGCGCCCGGACGAGCGACGCGATGGTCGCGGCACCTCGTTCGGCCTCCTCGGCCTTGTTGCGGCCGAATCCGCACGCGGCGGCCACTCCGTAGGCGGTCATATTGCCGGCCTGTTCGAAAAGGGCGAGCGCCTGCGCACTCCGCTCGGCGTCGTCGGTGGAGACCACGCCGGCGATCACCCGCCAGTCGGGTGCGAGTGCGCGCAGCGGTGCATAGAAACCGGGGTCGACCGGTGCGGGATGGGCGCCGTACGCGCACGGGATGTGTACCAGGGGGATGGGCACATTCCGCTCGGCGAGGCGGCGGCCGGTGCGGTTCAGCAGCGCGACGGCGGGTGCCAGGTTCCGTGGGCTGAGCAGGCTCTCGTGCTGATAATCGGCGTAACACAGGTGCACCACGGTCTCGGTGTCGATACCGTGCTCGTGATCGACGTCGTGCACCTTCTCCAGGAAGCCGGCCAGTTGTCCCGCGACCATCGGTGCCAGCGCCCACAGCGCCCCCAGTTGCTGCGCTTTGACCATGGCCAGCAGCGAGATCGGTGTTTCCACCTGCCAGACGATCAGATCACCGTACCGCCGGCGTACCTCGCGCATCTCCTGCAGAACAGCCTCGGTGTACACCGGTAGCTGCTGTAGTGCGGTGCGCGCGAGATTCGACCGGCGTAGGGCCAGCCCGACCGGCAGGCCGCTCGCCACCGCGCCACCGGCGTGGACGAACATGGCGAGATCCAGCGGGTGGGGCTGGCTGAGCTGTAGCTTGGTTCCGGCCAGTTCCGGCCGGTCGTGGAGGAACGACTCGAAAGCCGTCACGACTTCGCCGATCCGCTCGACCCGGTTCATCGAGACATCCCGCGGTTCGAGAGTCCGTCCGGCCCGGACTCCGTAGGTCGGGAAATCGGAATATCCGTCGTAGCCTCCCGGGCGCAACAGTTCCAGCGTGTCGGTTCGGTTCCCGATACCTTTCAGGTAGGCCAGGATCCAGTCGGGATCCAGATCGCAGGGGATCGCGGTGACGGGACGGCCGTGGGTGTGCGTCGCGAACCAGTCCAGTACGCCACGATCACCTCCTGTCATCAGTTCACGGGGGAGGCTACCTACAAAATGCGCGTACCTGGTCATGCGTCACTCTTCTGTCGCCCGGCAGGAGAACGACCGGCTTGTCGCCGGACGCCCGAGGCGGCCGACACGCATCCGGCCGATCGTCGCCGACGAAAGTGTGCCGCATGGTGTCTCACGCCACCAACCGATGATAGCCGCTCGACATCGTCGAGCGGGCCACTCTCGGGACCGGGATCCGGCCCCTGGCCGGGCGTGTGCGCCGCGCTAGTCCCGGAGTGCCGCCTCCGAGCGGCGCATCACCTCGGTGTTCAGTTGCTGGATCTGGACGGTGACGCCGTCGGGGTCGGTCAGCCGCAGGCTGCGGCCGAAGTCCTCGGCCACCAGTTCCGGGGTGTACCCGGCGGCGCGGAGGCGGGCGGCGACCTCTTCCAGCGGTTCGTCGGTGGCGAAACCCAGCTCCACCGTTCCCGGCGGCCGGCCCTTCGACACCGCGGGTTCGTGAATTCCGACCGCGCCCGCGTCGGCGTCCAGCTGCGACCAGACCGATAAGCCGTTGTCGTCACCGGGGTGCAATCCGAGGCCGGCGTAGAAACGGCGGGACGCCTCGACATCGGCAACGTATCGGATGGGCAGTGCGGTCAGCACAGGACCTCCTGGGCAGAGCGGGCGGTCACGACCGCCCGGGTCACGGGTTTACCGTTCCGATCGTGCACCGATGCGCGCCGATGAGCGCTGTGGATTGCCGGTACGGACGGATTCCGGCACCGCCGTGGCCCACTGCACCGGAATCCGACACCTGGTGTTCGGCGCCTGGAATCCGTTGATCGACCAGGATTCGGCGGCGGCGAGGACGGGGCGGCCGAGATCGGGTCCGGGGTCGGTGGTCACCGAGGGGCAGCGTCGGGAGTCGGTGCGGGGTGCTCTCGGGCCGAACGATGACGCCGACGCGCCGTCAACTCGACGTCGGCGCGCGACCGACCATCCGGGCGGCCAGACCGCAGTAGTAGGAGGCGATCTGCTCGGGCGACCAGTGGTGGTCGTCGCGGTACCAGCGCGCGACGTCGATGCCGAGCGACGTTATCGCCGTCGTCACGATGTGAGCGTCCTCGACCACGAACTGTCCCTGGCGCGCACCTTCCTCGATGACAGACAGGATCCGATGCCGGATCCCCCGGCGTATCTCGAGGATCTCGAGCTGATGCTCGTCCGCCAACGCTTCGAGCTCGTAGTTGTTGATCCTCGCGCTGGTGTGATTCCGGGCGTGATCGATGACGAATCCGTGGACGATCGCCTGCAGTTGCTCGGCGGGATCGGACGATGACCTCGCCGCGTTCTCCACGACCGTCAACTCACGTTCATGGCCGGTACGCGAAATCTCGAAGAGCAAATCCTCTTTGGAGGAGAAGTGGACGTAGAGAGTGCCGTGGCTGACTCCGGCGCTCTCGCTGATGTCGCGCGTCCTCGTACCGTGGAATCCACGGTGCGCGAACGCCACGATCGCGGCGTCCAGTAGACGCTGTCGCGCCTCCTGACTACGCGCCGCCCTGACACCTCCGGCGCCATAGCTCTCGACGTGGGCTTTCTCAGCCGAGACCTTAGTTCCTTCGGACACTCTTCGCCTCCTCAACCACGCTACTTCCCACCAGGCCCATCGACGTGAAGCCGGTCACTGAAGGCTACTTGCACTCCTGACGCCCATTCTGGGGCTCACCTCGCTCCCCACGCCTCGAGCAGCCCTTGACATGACCTGGATCACATATCAAGATATTATCTGACTGAGCGCTCGCTCATCAAATGATCGGACCAGACAGACGGGAAATCCGATGGAGAACGTGCTGGACCACTTCCGCCTCGACGGTCGCGTGGCGATCGTGACCGGGGCGTCGTCGGGCTTGGGGGCCGATACCGCCCTCGCTCTCGCGGACGCAGGTGCCGATGTCGTTTTGGCGGCTCGCCGCGCGGACCGCCTCGGCGACCTCGCCGAGCGGATCGTGAACCGCGGAGGGCGGGCGTTGGCCGTGAGTACCGACGTCGCAGATCCGGACGCCTGCACGCGCGCTTCGGAGGCCGCGCTCGAGCAGTTCGGCCGTATCGACGTCCTGGTGAACAACGCGGGCATCGGCACAGCGGTTCCGGCCAGTCGTGAAACGCCGGCACAGTTTCGAGAGGTTCTCGATGTGAATCTCTCAGGCGCCTACTGGATGACGCAAGCGTGCGGAATGCGAATGGAGCACGGCGGCAGCGTCATCAATATCAGTAGTGTGATCGCGTTGACGACGGCAGGCCTCCCGCAGGCCGCATACGCCGCGAGCAAAGCCGGCCTCATCGGAATGACGCGAGATCTCGCGCAACAATGGACAGGCCGCAAGGGGATCCGCGTCAACGCCATCGCTCCCGGCTTCTTCCAGACCGAGATGACCGCTCAATACCGCCCCGGCTACCTCGAATCCATCTCACCGCGTTTCCTGGTGCCCCGAACCGGCCACGGCTACGAACTCGCCGCCGCGGTCCTCTTCCTCGCGAGCGACGCGGGTGGATACGTGACAGGCCAGACCCTGACGGTCGACGGTGGATTCACCACGACCTGAGCACCTGCCGCGTGGCTCGACTTCGACCCGCTCGACTGCACAACCGCGACACCGAACATCACTGCACTACGAAGGAAACACCGTGACCGACGCGAAGTACAAGACGAACACCGAGTCCGTTGCCGCACTCGTCGCACGCACCACCGAGGATCTGGTCGAGCTCTACAAGTCCCTCGACGCACCTGACCCCGCCGAGATGTACGGCGAGTTCAGCGGACACCTCCCGGCGACTCGCGAGGACGCCTGGCGCGCATTCATGCGCGAGCGCGGCGCCCAACCCTGGCTCGGAAAGGCTTATCGTCCCGAGGAGTGCAACGGCCACGTCGGGCACGGCTACAACAGGTACCAGGGGCCGGATGGGGTCATCATCCGGATGAATCGCTTCGTCTGGGACATCGAACCCTCCATCGTCGACGGCAGGGACACGCTGGTGATGCACTACAGCGCCTTCGACGACTGGGGAGGCGCCAACGACCTGATCGACGAAGTCCGAGTCGTCGCGCCTGGCGTCTACCTCGGTATCTACCACACCGCCGCGCCGGTTCCCGGCTTCACGCCCGGAGAGCCACAGGCAGACGGCCGTTCCGCGATCAGCGCGTTCATCCTGGCGGCCACCGATATGCCCTGGGTCGGCCCCGACGCTGCGTAGGAGGGCCCGCGGGGGACGGACCAGCAGCGCCGTTCACCGCGTCACTTCCCGGCCGGACCTTTCGGCCCGCCCCCACCCCCGGTCCGGTCGTCGGTCCGGGGGCGAACAGTCAGCTCGAACCACCTCTGAAGTTCTCGCTCCGAGACTTCGCGGACTCGCCGCGGATTCGTCCTCGACGCCGACTACGAGCACCGCCTCCGCACCGCGCTCGACGGCTTGCGCTCGAGCGCGGTCATTCCCCACACCCCAATACCCATCATCGATTCAGGATGATCGTCACCTCGGGAGGCGACACATGGTCGCGACAGATTTACCGGCCAAGCGGCAGGCACTGCTGCAATCGTTGCGTTCGGCACTGTTCGGTAACGCATTGGAGTACTTCGACTGGACGATTTATGCGACCTTCTCGCCATTCATCGCAGTCGTGCTGTTCGACGACACCGATCCGACGTCGGCGATGTTGCTCACGCTCGCGATCTTCGCCGTCGCGTTCGTGATCCGGCCGATCGGCGGCGCCGTGTTCGGGCGGATCGCCGACCGGCGCGGACGAAAGTCGGCACTGGTCGGTGCCATGCTGCTTATGGGATTGGGCAGTCTCGTCCTGGCGGTCATCCCGCCGTACACCGCGATCGGCGTGGGCGCTTCCGTGCTGCTGCTCTTCGCCCGACTCCTTCAAGGCCTCGCCTACGGCGGTGAATCCTCGACCTCGTACGTATACGTCAGCGAACTGGCACCGCCTCGCCGGCGCGGCCTGTGGTCGAGCACCGTCTTCGCCAGTGTCACCGTCGGCGCCATGGCCGGAACGCTTTGCGGCTTCGTCCTCACCAGCCTGCTGACACAGGAAGAACTGCGCACCTGGGGATGGCGCGTGCCCTTCCTCGTCGGTTCGCTACTCGCTGTCTACGCGCTCTGGATGCGCGTGCGATCGATCGAGACGGAGGTCGGTTCGGCGATCAGCGAATCCGAAAGCGAACATGCACCGGCGGTACGCATGTCCAGAGTGGACAAGCGCCGGGCCCTGCTCGACCTGCTCCGCCTGTTCATCATCCTCGGCGCGACCAATATCGCGTTCTACACCTGGCTGAGCTTCGCCTCCAGCTACGCGATCAGCAGCCTCGGCATGGACAGCCGGGGAGCCTTCACAGCGAGTCTGTGCGCACAGGCGCTGACGCTGGGCCTGTTCCCCGTATTCGGCCATTTGTCCGACCGATTCGGCCGGAAGCCCGTCGCGATCTTCGCGACCATCGGGTTCGGTGTGGTCACCTTCCCTCTCTCGGCCCTGCTGGGCGCCAGTCCGATCACCCTGTTCGTCGCCCAGAGCATCGCGCTGGTCTTCTGGGCCGCGGTCGGTTCGATCTGGCCTGCCATCCTGTCCGAGGCTGTGTCGCCCGGGGCCCGCGCGATCGGCATCGGCATCACCACCTCCATGGCATCGGGGGTGTTCGGTGGCACCGCGCCGTACCTCAACACCTGGCTCACCTCGCTCCACCTCCAGTGGGTCTTCTCCACCTATCTCGTAGTCCTCATGGTCATCGCCACCCTGCTCCTGGCCACAATTCGGGAAACCCGCGGCATCGACCTGCTCACCATGGACTCCGCAAGGGATCCAGACGCCGGTGCCTCGCCCGAGCCGGCGGCCGATGTGGCCCGCAGCTGAATTCACCGATCACGTCGCACCATGTCACCCCGTGGGTGGGGCTGGACACGATCAGGACAACACAGGGCGTCGCCCGCACGCAGAGAGGAACCGACCATGGACCGACACGACGTCGAAGTCACCGGCCCCGACCGCCTGCTGGCGCCCGAGATGCTCGCGGAATTCCGTCGGTACGCCGCGACGTGGCTGGACGTCGAGCGAACTGTAGCGGGCGACGACATCACGGCACGCCGAACGATCTTCGACGCGGTGGCGGCGCGGATCAGCGGGCCTACGCCGCACGTCGCCACCGTTCGCCGGACCGCTGTGGAGCTGGACGGGCGGGCTGTCGAGCTCAGGTGGTATGTCGATGTCGATCGTCCCGCCGGTACGGTGGTCTTCTTCCACGGCGGCGGCTGGGTCCAGGGCAGCATCGACTCGCACGACACCCTGTGTCGCCACCTCGCCGTCGACTCCGCGTGGCAGATCGTGAGCGTCGGATACTCATTGGCTCCGGAAAACCCCTACCCGGCAGCCCTCGACGAGGGACTTGCGGTACTCGACGCCGTGCGCGCGCGGGCGGACGCCCTCGGAGACGTCGGAACACTGATCGCGGTCGCCGGGGACTCCGCGGGCGGCAACCTTGCCTTGGCCGTCGCGCTCGCCGACCGGGATCGAGGGAGCGGGGTGGACGCGATCGCGCTCGCGTATCCGGTGTGCAGTGACGACTTCGACCGATCCTCGTACCGGGAGTTCGCGGAAGGTTTCGGACTGGATCGCAATACCATGATGGCGTTCTGGGATGCCTACGCCCCGGGTTCCACCAGATCGCAAGGCTACGTGTCGTTTCTCGACGCGGACCTGCGCGAGCTGGGCCCTGTATTCATCCAGTCGGCGCGGATCGACGTGCTATCCGACGAGGTCGAAGCGCTCGCGAAGCGGCTTACCGCCCAGGGCAACCCGGTCACCTACCACGCCGAGCCGGGTGTGATTCACGGATACCTGCGCTATGTCCACTCCGTGCCCCAAGCCCGGGACGCAGTTCGGCGATTCACGCAGTGGCTGACCGAGGTCACCCTCGGACGCCCACTCTCGGAGGAGAGCCGATCGAGAGGGAACCCGACATGAACTCGGATTCGAATGTCGGCGTGCCACACCGATCACCTCACCGTTCGAAGGAGGATCAGCAGATGGTCAATGTGGCCGCAGAGGTGTGGGAGCACGGCCGCACCACACCTGAGCGCGTCGCCGTGCGCTCGCCGCGCCGGATCACTTTCGGCGAGCTACGGGCCGTGAACGCCCGAGTGGCCGGCGCCGTTCGGGATGCGGGGCTCGTTCCGCTGGACCGTGTCCTGTTCATCGCACCGTCGATCCCGGAGTTCGTGGAGATCTACTACGGCCTGCACGCGGCAGGCGTCACCGTCATCACGATGAACACGATGTCGACGATCCCGGAGATCGGCTATGTATTCGACGATTCCGGCGCCGAGCTGGTCATCGCGTGGCACGAGAACGCTGCGAACGCCGCATCCGCTGCCGCTGAGCGCGGTACCCCTTTCTGGGAGATCCGCCCCGGTGCCTCCTTCGACTCGGCGCCGCTCACGAGACCACATGACCACGCACCGGATGACACGGCCTGCATCCTCTACACATCGGGAACATCGGGACGTCCGAAGGGTGCGGAGTTGACGGCGTCGAACCTGCTGGAGACCGCTACGGCGTTCCAGCGCGTTCTGAACCTCCGCGCCGAGGACCGGTACGGCACCGCACTGCCGCTCTTCCACGTGTTCGGGCAGGCCGACTGCTTGAACGCGGCGCTCGTGGCGGGAGCCTCCTTCTCACTGGTCCACCCGTTCGACGCCGCCGCTGTCCTCGAGGTGATGGTGGCGGATCGACTGACCGTCGCCTCCGGTGTACCCACGATGTGGAATGCCATGGTGCAGGTGGACAACGCCTACACCCCTGCCGATTTCGCGCACCTACGTGTCGCGCTGTCGGGAGGGGCGCCGCTGCCCGCCGCGACCCTCCGAGCGTTCCAGGCCCGGTTCGAGTGCACGATCCTCGAAGGTTACGGCCTGACCGAGTCGACGGGCGGGGCAGCGTTCAGCGATGTCAGCCGCCCGACGAAGACGGGCACCGTCGGACCCGCGCTGCCCGGCACCGAGTTGGAGATCCGCGATTCCGATGGTGCCGTCGTCACCGCCGGCGTCACGGGCGAGGTCTTCCTCCGGGGCCCCACCATCATGAAGGGCTACTGGAACCGCCCGGACGTGACCGCGGCCGAGCTCCGCGACGGCTGGCTCCGGACGGGCGACCTGGGCTCACTCGATGATGACGGCTACCTGAACATCGTCGACCGGGTGAAGGACCTGATCATTCGCGGCGGTTACAACGTCTACCCCCGTGAGGTGGAAGAGGTGCTCTACCAGCACCCGTCGATCGTCGAAGTCGCCGTGATCGGCGTTCCCGATGATCACTACGGCGAGGAGATCGCCGCGGTCACGGTGCTCCGCGCGGATGCGGTGGAGACGCCGGAGACGATCCGCGCATGGGCCAAAGAGCGACTGTCCCCGTACAAGGTGCCCCGCTTGTTCTCCTTCGTCGAGGCATTGCCGAAGGGCGGCACGGGCAAGATTCTCAAGCGTGCGATCGACCGAGAGGGATTGCGTCGCAACACAACAGGAGACAGGAAAGCATGAGGGTCGACAACAGTGTCTGCATCGTTACCGGTGCGGGCGGCGGGATCGGCGCGGCGCTGAGCCGGCGGCTGGTCGAGGCGGGCGCCCGCGTCGTGGCGACCGATCTCGACGCCGGGCGGCTGCACTCCGCGGTGGATTCGATCGCGGCCGATCATCCCGGCACCATCGTGGGCCTGGCCGGGGACTGCTCCGCGGACGAACATATCCGGGCGACGATCGCCCTCGCCGAGCACACCTTCGGTGCCTCTGTGGACCTCTACGCGGCGAACGCGGGCGTCAGCATCGGCGCCGATCTCCTCGACTCGTCGGCGGCGGCCTGGCAGACCTCACTCGACGTCAACGTGATGGCTCACGTCCGTGCTGCGGAGCTCCTCGTTCCCGGCTGGCTCGAGCGCGGTGCCGGGCATTTCCTGACCACCGCCTCCGCCGCCGGACTGCTGACCCAGATCGGATCCCCGACGTACTCGGTCACCAAGCACGCCGCGGTCGCCTTCGCCGAGTGGCTGTCGGTCACCTATGGCGCGCGGGGCATCGGCGTCAGCTGTCTGTGCCCGATGGGCGTCGACACCGCCATGCTGGAGAGCGACTCCACGGATGACGGCGCCCAGCAGATGATCAAGGCGGTCACCGAATCGGGGCAGGTCCTCGAGCCGCTCGACGTCGCCGATCTGGTGGTCGCCGCGCTCGGCACCGACGAGTTCCTGATCCTGCCCCACCCCGAGGTGCTGGAGTTCTTCCGCCGCAAGGCCGACGACTACGACAGGTGGCTGCGCGGGATGCGCCGCTACCGGGACTCCCTCGCATGACGAGGCCCGGCCGGACTCGTCCTCGTGCCGTCCTCGTCGACTCGGGCGGCGTCTCGACGACGGGCGAGCTGGAGGTTGCCGACGAGCGTACTGGAAGGCATCTCGAACTCCAGCGAGGAGATCAGCGGCGATCACCGACTGCTGTTTCGGCTTCCTGGTACCGACGATCGCGCCGAGCGTGTCCTGTGCTGTGCACCCGGATGGCGGTCGAGCTGTGGACGGGTGGGCACGGCGGATCGGGCGTCGACACCGCCGCACTCGGCGGCTACCAGGTGCGTCCCGATCTCGGGATCTACCACTCCTCGAAGGCTGCGCTGACGCAGCCGACCCACCTGGCACAGAAGCCGGACAGGGGGATCCGGGTGAACGCGGTCGCGTCCGGCGTGGTCCGGACCGGTGAACCCGAGGACATCGGCGCGGCCGTGGCCTTCCTGGCGAGCCCTCGTTCGTCCCGGATCACCGGCGAAACACTGTTGATCGACGGTGGTCGGATGCTCGGTACGGGAGGCGCGGCATGACCGCGGTGCTCGATCCGGTCGCGCTCGCGCAGTGGATGCGGGCGCAGGGTGCACAGGTCACGGGCGGGCTGTCCGCGGTGCGAGTCGGTCAGGGCCAGTCGAACCTGATCTACCTGCTCACCGACGAGGCCGGAGCACGCTGGATCGCCCGACGACCTCCTCTGGGCGAGCTGCTGGCCTCGGCACACGACGTGGCCCGCGAGTACCGCATCCTCCATGCCCTGCAGGACACCGATGTACCGGTCCCACGCCTCGTCGGACTCTGCGAGGAGGAGGCCGTTGCCGACGTGCCAGTGGTCGTCATGTCGCACGTCGACGGCACTGTCGTCGACCGGATGGACGTCGCCGAGTCCCTGGACCCGACGGTGCGTCGCGCCGTCGGTCTGGGTCTGGTCCGGACGCTGGCGCGAATCCACTCCGTCGACGTCGACACGGTGGGACTCGGCGATCTCGCGTCCCGCTCGCCCTACGCCGAGCGACAGCTTCGGCGCTGGACCCGGCAGTTCGAGGACAGCCGAACGAGGGACCGTCCCGATCTCGAGGCGCTCACCGCGCTCCTCCAGGCGAACATCCCACCGGCCGGCGACCTCTCGCTCGTGCACGGCGACTTCCACGTCTGCAACACCATCGTCGACCCGGCCACCGGTGCACCGAACGCCGTACTGGACTGGGAACTCTCGACGCTGGGCGACCCGATCGCCGATCTCGGAACAACTCTCGCCTACTGGCCGCAGGCCGGCGAGCGGCCGAGCGGAACGTTCGCGGCCCCGACCCTGCCCGGTTTCCCCCGGCGCGAAGAGATGGCGGCGGAATACCTCTCCGCGTCGGGACGTGACGGCGCGAGCCTTGCTTTCTGGCACGTCCTCGGAGTGTGGAAGATCGCGATCATCTGCGACGGGGTTCACCGACGCGTCCTCGACAACCCCGCGAACGCGGCCACAAGTGGCGTACCGACACCGGAGAGCATCCAGGCGACGATCGATCATGCGTGGGAGATAGCGGCCGGCTACGGACTCGCCGAACAGCCGCTGCTGTTCCGCGCCCGAAATGCCTGAACAGCGGGTGGGGTGACACCGCTGGGCGGTGCCACCCCACCCGCTACTTCGACACAGGGCTCAGACGATCCCCCGCGACCGCAGCGCCGCCAGCTCGGCCGCGGATTTTCCGAGCAGACCGGAGTACACCTCGTCGTTGTGCTGCCCCGGCCGCGCCGACCCGGCATTGCGGATGGTCCCCGGGGTCGCCGACAGCACGGGTACCACCCCCGGACCCTTCACATTCCGTTCGATGCGCTCGTCGAAGTGGTCGGCGATCATGCCGCGCGCGTTGAGTTGTGGGTCGGTGACCACCTCGGCGACGGTGTTGATGGGCCCACTGATCACTCCGGCTTCGCCGAGTGTCGCGATGATCTCCCCGGGCTGTCGTTGGGCCGCCCAGTCGCCGATGACGGCGTCGAGTTCGTCCTGGTTGCGGCCGCGTGCGGCGTGGTTCGCGAACCGTTCGTCGGTGGCCAGCTCAGGCCGGTCCATCGCCGCGCAGAGCCGGCGGAAGACCGTGTCCTGGTTGGCCGCGATCACCACCCAGCTTCCGTCGGCGGTGCGGTAGATATTGGACGGCGCGATACCTTCCAGCCGGGTGCCCGACGGGCCGCGGACCACACCGCCGATGTCGTAGTCGGGGATGGTGGACTCTTGGACCGCCAGGCACGCCTCGGTGAGCGCCGCGTCGACGATCTGCCCCTCCCCGGTGACGGTGCGCCGGTACAGCGCCGCCAGCGCGCCCTGAGCGGCGAACATCCCGGCCAGACTGTCGCCGAGGGAGAGCGCGAGCCGTGGCGGCGGGCCGCCCGGGAAACCGTTCATATGGCGCAGGCCGCTGGCCGCTTCGGCCACCGAGGCGTATCCGGCCTTACGGGACTCCGGGCCGGTCTGCCCGTACCCGGACACCCGGACCAGGATGATGCCCCGATTGCGTTCCCGCAGTATGTCGTAGCCGAGGCCCCAGCGTTCCAGCGTGCCGGGCCGCAGGTTCTCCACGATGATGTCGGATCGGGCGGCCAGTTCCAGGAACAGGTCCCGGCCCGCCTCCTCCCGCAGGTTGAGCGTGACGGCTTTCTTGTTGCGCGCGTGCACGGTCCAGAAGAAGTGATGTCCGTCGAGCTCGGCCTGCCCCCAGGTGCGCAGCGGGTCCGGGGAGTCCGGGGGTTCGAGTTTGATCACCTCGGCGCCCATATCACCCAGGAGGCGGCCGGCGAAGGGGCCGGAGATCAGCGTCCCGATCTCGAGTACCCGGATACCGTCGAGAGCACCGGTTGTCGCGGAGTCCATCGCGGCATTATCTCCGGTGGTCATGGGGGCGGGTCCGAGGGGTTGGGCGCGCGGACCGCGCACCGCGCTCCCACGGGGCCGGGGTTCGCGACGGGGTCACGCGGCGGGACCCACATCGCGGGCGCGCAGCCAGCCGTCGACCAGTGCGATCGCCTTCGTCAGCTGCTCCCGCTGATCGGGGCCCAGGTAGTAGTGGTTGGCGCCGGGAATCTCGTGCAATTCCTTGTCCGCTGAGCCCAGGGCCTCGTGGATGCGATGGGCGTGCGAGGGTGTGCACACATTGTCGGCGGCGTTGTAGAGGACCAGGGTGGGGACCTCGATATCCGGGCCGCAGGCCACCGCGTCGCCCCGGGCGTCGTCGATGCTCCACTGCGACAGCCAGCTGCGCAGGGTGGTGAACCGGGCCAGGCCGGACGCACCCGTGTTCACCTCCTGCGGTTCGCCCAGATAGGACTCACCGGGAGTGCGATCGTTGGGGTCGAGGGTGGGGTCGAGGACGGTGGGGTCGGCCATGGTGCCGTGGACGACGAAACAGAACTCGTCCTGCGGCCGGTCCGAGGCCGCGATCGCCGTCAGTTTCTCCTTCACCCAGGCGGTGATGCGCCGGTTCCGGTCCAGCTGGGCCTGCCGGTAGCGGGCGACGAACTCGGGGGTGTAGGGCGGTTGGTGCGGGTTCTCCGGGTTGTAGAGATCCAGTTCCGGGTTGCGCCGCGCCGGGTCGGTCTCGTCGAGGATCGACGGGTCCAGGCATTCGGTGAGTGTGTGATGACGGCTGATATGGGCCGCCATCAGCAGGATGCCGTCGGCCGGGAGCAGGTCGAGGGTGGTGAGGTCGGGCCCGTCGCCGGAGGGACTCGAGGTCACGGTCGGATGCGTGGCCTGCTGCTGGTAGTACACCGACAGTGAGCCGCCGCCGCTCCACCCGGCCAGCACCACCTTGGTGTAGCGAGCCGCTTTTTGGCGTCACGGATACATTCGCCGAGGTCCTGGACCACTTTCTCCATGAGCAGCGCGGCGTCGGCGCCGCGGTAGCGGCTGTTGCAGACGATGACGTGGTGCCCGGCCCGGGCCAGTGCCGTGACGATCGGCAGATAGGTGCCGCTGGAGACGGGGTGCATGAGCACCAGCACCGTGTCGGACGGGAGATCCTTCGGTTTCACCAGGATCGAATCGAGGGTGACCGTTTCGGTGAGACCGCCGTAGGCGTCCCGGGTGCCGGAGGTGTTCGCGTACGCCACCACATACGGGACGCGTTCGACATGATGCGACATCGTATTGCCTGCCTTCGTCTTTCGGTTTCCGCTGAACACCACGCCGGCCGACCGCCGGACAGCGGCCCCGCGATCGGGCGCCGGAACCTTCAGTGCGCGCCGAGATTCGCGGCCCGCACCTCAGGCGAGGGGGTGAGCCGCCGTCGGGTGTCGACCGCGATCGTGGTCCATCCGATATGGGTGATCTCCTCGCGTTTGCGTCGCGCCCGCTCGCGCATCTTCTCCGGTGCGCCGTGGTGGACACCCTGCGGCGCGTGGGAGATCAGCCCCGGCGGCATGGGGATGCCGTACATATCGCCGCCGTGGAAGAACGCGATCTCGTCGTAGTCGGCGTTGCGGTGATACCACGGGATGGTTTCGGTCCCCGGCGCCGATTCGGCCCGCTTCGGCAGGAAGTTCATCACGTACACGCCGGTGGCCTGCATGAACAGATGCACGGTGGCCGGCAGGTGGACGGTATCGGAAAGGATCACGTTGTAGTCGGCGATATTGAATGTGAACGGGAAATTGTCGCCCTGCCAGCCCCCCACGTCGAGCGGATGGTGCCGATAGAACAGGGATGTGGGCCCGCCCTCGTGGATCAACCGCACTTCGTACTCGTCGCGCCCGTCGTCGTCCATGGCCCGAGGGTCGGGGACGATCATCTTGCCCGGGTCGAACGGGAAATGCCGCCCCAGCGGACCGGCCGGCGGGACCCGGAACTCCTCGGTCGCCTCGATCATCAGCCAGGTGGATTCGCTGTCGGGCACCTGCCGGAAGGTGCAGGCCTTCGGGAGATACACCCAGTCGCCCTCGCGATAGCGCAGTGGCCCGAACTCGGTCTCCAGCAGGCCGCTGCCCTTGTGGACGAACGAGAGCAGATCGCCGTCGACGTAGCGCGCGAAGAACGGCATCTCCCGCGCGCGCCGGCTCAGCAGGATCCGGCAGTCGGTATCGGAGAACAGCAGCAGCGGGGAGCCGGCCGGGTCGGTGGAGTCGGTGGGCTTCAGCGTGTCGGCGAGTACGTCGACGGGTGCCAGCGGGCCTTCGGCGCGATAGCCCATCGGCTCGTTGCGCCGATACAGCTGGGCGGTGCGCCCGGTGAATCCGCCGCGGCCCAGTTCATCGTCCTCGAGACCGTCGAGATCAGCGTGCAGCCGGTCGGGAGTGGTGCCTTTTCGCAGGTGCACAAAGGATTCCCCAGCAGTGTCCCGTCCTCGTCGGGCGCGGAGCGGCCGTGGCACCGACCCGGGCCGGCGCGTCGCGATCCCCCACACCGCACAGCGAAGTGATCGGTGTCACCCTCGCAGAGAAATTGATAGCTTTCAATATAATCCGTATCCATGGACGTAGAGGTCGCACCGGAACAACGGGGGCCGCGCAAAGGACGCGGGCGCCCGCCCACCGGCGATTCCCCCGCCTCCGTGGACGAGATCCTCACGGTCGCACTGCGGGTCTTCGCGCGCGACGGATTCGCGGGCGCCTCGGTCGCCGCGATCAACCGGGAGCTCGGGGTGAGCCACAATCTGATTCATCAGCGGTTCGGGTCCAAGGAAGCGTTGTGGTACGCGGTAGTGGACTGGATCTTCACCGATGTCGTCACTCTGCTGCGGATCCGGCCGGACCGCGACGATCTGCCGCCGCTGGAGGAATTCCGCGCCGGCATCATCCGCTTCCTGGAGATCCAGGCCGAATATCCGGATGTGGTGCGGTTGATCAGTATGGAATCGGCCATCGAAGGACCCAGACTGACCTACCTCTACGACCGGCACATCGAACCGATGTCGATGCTGCTCGCCGAACCGCTCGAACCGCTGCTCCGGCAGCGGATCCTGAATCGTGACGACCTCCGCACCCTGCACTTCCTCATCACCAGCGGTGCCACCGCCCCCTTCGCGCAGCTGCCGCTGGCGACCCGGATCGCCCCGGCGGATCCCCTCTCCCCGCGGGCGGTGCGCCGCCACGCGCGCCTGGTCGCCGACACCGTTGTCGCCGGGATAGCGGCCCGGGCAGCTCGGGTGCCGGGCTCGGACGAGGCATCCGGCGACGAATGAGAGCCGAACCGGGTCGTGGCTCGGCGATGGTCGACGAGGCCGAGAGTGTCGCCGAGGAAAACCATCCCGAATCGCTGGACGACGGTCACGGCGACGCGTTCCGGCATATCTACTGGATGCGCGGATGACCCAGGAGTTCGGTCCCGAGTGGACGGAGACATAGGGGACGGCGCATGAGAAGAGCGGTGGTAACCCACCCAACCGCGAGGCGATGGACCTGTTCGACAACCAGATCGGCCGTCGGATCGGGGCCGATAATCCGGACGCATCCCCCGAAGAGTTGCAGCAGATCATCAAGAGCAAGATCGAGAACGGTGAAGTGCTGGTCATGGCGCCCAAGGCCGGTGAGGGCAGTCCGCCGGTGATCACCTGGAGCAACAAGGTGTCCGAAGCCGATACCGAAAGCGCCGCCGGCGTGGAAGTCCCGCTTCCGGGCCACCGTTGAGGAGAAGAATGCGATCATTCGCGACTGTTGTCATCGCCCTCGCTGCGGTCCTGCTGCTACCCGGTTGCTCCGTGGTCGATGGTCTACCGGGGAAGTCGGCGTCTCCGTCCCGAGAACGCACTCGCACCACGGAAGAGCTGGAGAGAATCACCGGAATCACCGGGATGTGCTGGCAGAGCCTGCCCACAAAGGATTCGGGAACCGGGGCGGGTGACGGGCGGCCGGGTACTCGCGCCCACCGGATAGCCGCCTCCTCGGGAGCCCGGCGGGGTCCGACGTCGCAAAGGCCGGGCAGCGTTCGGTTTCCTCGTCGCTCGTGATCTCTGTGTTTCTACGATGCGTCCTGGGATCGCTCGGTGCCCGGGGAATCGGCTCGCCGCGTTAAGCTGGCCCGATGGCGCGGGCGCGTGGTGCCGTTCAGTTGACGGTGGACGACTGGTTGCAGGCCGGCTACACCGTGCTGGCGGAGGAGGGCTTCCGGGCGCTCAAACTGGACGAGATCTGCCGGCGTCTCGGGGTGACCAAAGGCAGTTTCTACCATCACTTCTCCGATATCGCCGCGTTCAAGGACACGCTCGTCACGGCGTGGGGTGGCCGGCGCGATCGGGATCACCAGCGGATGGACGCGCTCGCCGGTGTTCCGCCGCGGGAACGGTTGATCGAGATGATGGGGTTGCTCACCGGTTCCCGGCAGTGGACGCTGGAGCGTGCCATGCGGGAATG
The DNA here is from genome assembly GCF_040609955.1 of Nocardia sp. NPDC004568. NCBI lineage: Bacteria > Bacillati > Actinomycetota > Actinomycetes > Mycobacteriales > Nocardiaceae > Nocardia > Nocardia sp. NPDC004568. The sequence goes on along the minus strand of NZ_JBEXLL010000027.1, from coordinate 27,762 downwards.
GGCGCGTTCGGATCCGCGCGCCGCGGCGAGTGTGCGCGCCGCGGACCGGCGTGCCCGCCGCGCGGTGCGGCGGGCTTTTCTCGATCACGGGTTCGATCCGGAGACCGCGACCCGGCGGGCGGAATGGATGTTCGCGATGGGGATCGGTGCGCTGCATCTGTCGGACGGTGCGCGCCGGGCCCGGACGGGCACCGCGGAGCACGCCGAATTGGTCGATTTCCTGCTGCGTCGCTGAGTGCGGGCGAGCCGCGCGCCGTATTTCGGCAGCCTGCGGGCGACCTGACCGTCCCATTCGTGGACGTGGTAGATGTCGACGTGGTCGGTGCGCAGCTGCCCGGTCCGACGTCGGCCCGCGTCTCCGGTCCGGTCTCCGACCTGTCGGCTCCGGCCACGCGAGCGGTCGATCCCCGTGGTGCCGAGCTGCCACCGCTGCCGGACGCCGGTGGGTGAGACCCGGCGCGGGGAACCGGTTCAGTGCCCGCCGGTCAGATGCCCCGACAACCGCCGGTGCCGTGCCACGGACGCCGAATTCAGGCCCCGGATCTCCACGCGTTTGCCTTTCGCGGCGTACTTCGTGGTGATGGCGTCGAGCGCGGCCACGGTGGAGGCGTCCCAGATATGCGCTTCGGACAGATCGAGCACGATATCGGCCGGGTCGCCGCTGTAGTCGAAGCGGTGGACGAGATCGTTGCTGGAGGCGAAGAACAGTTCGCCGCGCACCTTGTAGACGCGGGTGGTGTCCCCGGGATCCACCGTCACGAGAGGTACGACCTCGGTGAAACGCGCGACCCGGTGCGCGAAGGCGACCATCGCGGTGACGACACCGGTGACCACGCCGTAGGCCAGGTTGTGGGTGACGACGGTGACGGCGACCGTCAGCAGCATGACCGTGGTCTCGGCGATCGGCATCCGCCGCAGCGTCGCGGGGGCCAGCGAATGCCAGTCCATCGCGGTGATCGACACCATGATCATGACCGCCACCAGGGCCGCCATCGGGATCCGGGCGACCAGCCCGCCGAGCCCGACCACCAGGATCAGCAGGAACACTCCCGCCAGGAACGTGGAGATCCGGGTCCGGGCCCCGGCGATCTTCACATTCATCACGGTCTGGCCGATCACCGCGCAGCCGCCCAGACCGCCGAAGAACCCGGTGACGATATTGGCGACTCCCTGACCCCAGCTCTCGCGCGTTTTGTCCGACGGGGTATCGGTGATGTCGTCGACGAGTTTGGCGGTCATCAGTGATTCCAGCAGTCCGACCACCGCCATCGCGAAGGCGTAGGGGGCGATGATCCGCAGCGTCTCGAGGTTCCACGGCACCTCGGGCAGCAGCGGGAGCGGCAGGGCCGAGGGGAGATCACCTTGACCACCGACATCGGGCAGGTGCAGCCCGAACGTCACGGTGACAGCGGTGAGCGCGACGACCGCCACCAGGGGCGCCGGTACCGCGGTGGTGAGCCTGGGGAGTGCTGCGATGATCGCGATCCCCGCCACCACCAGCGGATACACCAGCCACGGCACCCCGATCAACTGGGGGAGTTGCGCAAGGAAGACCAGCATCGCCAGCGAGTTGACCACGCCGACCATCACGCTGCGCGGGACGAACCGCATCAATTTCGCGACGCCCACCACACCGAGCGCGATCTGCAGGACACCGGCCAGGATCACCGTGGCCAGGAGATAGTCCATCCCGTGCTCGCGCACGACCGGCGCGACCACGAACGCCACGGCACCGGTCGCCGCCGAGATCATGGCGCGGCGGCCACCGGTGAACGCGAGGGTGACCGCCATGGTGAACGACGCGAACAACCCCACCCGCGGGTCCACGCCCGCGATAACGGAGAAAGCGATCGCCTCCGGGATCAAGGCCAGCGCCACGACGAGCCCGGCCAGCACTTCGGTACGCAGCAGTTTCGGGCTGCGCAGCGCCGCCACCACCGAGCCGGCGGAATGGTCGGTGCGTACTGCCGTCGCCACGGTGGCTGTCTCCGTTCACTGAGCGAAGCCACGGCCGCACGGCCGCGGGTATCGGGGGAGCCGAGCGGGCGCGGAGGGTCGGGCGCGGACGGAGCCCGGAACCGGCCGTGCTGCCGGACAGCTGTGGTCGGCGAACACTCGGCCCGCAAACTCTACCTCCCCGTCGGGATCGGGTTCCGGCCCGTGTGGTGCGGGGGCCGGTCCGTCGGTGGGCGGGCCGGTCGTCCCGGCGGTCCCCGGAGACCGGGCTTGCCGGGGAGCCCGCTCACAGCGCGGTCCAGCCCCCGCCCGCGACGAGCGCGCCGGTGACGAGCGCGCCGCGACGGAGACGAGGAAAGCGACGATCGCGGCGAACTCCTCGGGACGGCCGACCCGGCCGACGCGGCGCGTGACCAGATCGCCCCCGTCACCGGGCGGTGCGATCACCCGAGCGGAACCGGTCAGCCGATCAGGTCCGCCAGACGATCGACCTGGTCGGGGTCGGAGCCGTAGCAGTACAGCATGACCTCGTCGGCACCGAGGCCGGAGAATTGCTCTATCGCCGTGCGAATCCGGTCCGGTGTGGTGCGCATCCCCGACACCGTGTGCTCGGACCAGTCGGTGAAGGCGTAGTAGGCGCCGATGGCCGCCCGGGCCTCGTCGACGACCGATTGCGGTCCGAGCGCGACATTGATCTGGGCGACGATCCGCGGTTCCCCCCGCCGCCCGTGCTCATGCCAGCACCGGCGGACCGAATCGAACAGCCCTTCACACCATTGCGCCGATGCCGCGGACAGGAACCCGTCACCCCAGCGGGCCACGCGTTCCAGCGCCACGGGCCGGAACCCGCCGAAGAGAATCGGCGGTCCGCCGCGGCGAACCGGTGTCGGCCCGATCGGCCCGCAGTCGTCGCCGAACGGTTCGCCGGACCACAAACCACGCAGTTGCGCGAGTTGCTCGTCCATCCGGCGGCCGCGGGTGTGCAGGTCCACGCCCGCCGCGAGGTGGTCGTCGGCGCGACCGCCGACACCGAGCCCGAGCACCAGCCTGCCGCCGGACATACGGTCCAGCGTGGCGACCTGTTTGGCCAGCAGGGCGGTATCGCGCAGCGGGGCGAGCAGGACCTCGGTCTGTACGTCGATCCGGCTGGTGGCGCCAGCGAGCACCGACAGCGCCACCAGCGGTTCGGGATTGTCGTAGACGAGGCGGTCGAGCAGGCCGAGGGTCGAGAACGGTCCCGCGTCGGCCCGGCGTGCCCAGTCGAGCAGGATGGCGGGGTCGGCGATGGGGAGTCCGAGTCCGATGTGCATGGAATTCCTCCGGGAAAAATGGGTGGGCAAATTACGCCGCCCACTCCATCGCCCGGTTCGTTCGGGCGCGGGCTCCCACTCTGCGGCTGTACTTCCGGGGAGCTCCGATCGGATCACGCCGACTATAGGCGCGAATACGGCCGTCCACAAACAAAAATCCGCCGGCGGTCCTCCTCGGCTGCCCGGCACCGGCCCGGAGGCCCCGGATGAACGAGGCGTCCGCTACAGCGGCGGTCGGCTCACTTCCAGCACCGCCTTCCCGTGCAGGCGGCGCGACAGCAGCGCCTCGGCCGCCTCGCCGACCCGGGTCCAATCTCCCTGCCAGGCGATACTCGGCCGCAGGGCCCCGACCGCGACCTGCCGGGCCAGCCAGCTCAGATCGGGGCCCAGGTCGCGACACCCCAGGAGGAAGAAGGAGGTGACCGATCGGTCGTGCCGACCTTGATCGCCGAAGAACGCCCCATAGGGGAACGTCTCGTCCGCGCCGGCCGAATGCCCGACCGCCACCACCGTCCCGCCCTCGGCGAGGCGCTGGTAGGCATCGACCAGCTGGCTGCCGCCCACCAGATCGATGGCACCGTGGACCGGAGTGTCCAGGTCACCGGCGCCGGAGACGACCTCGGCCGCACCGAGTTCACGCAGGCCCGCGCCGTGCGCGGCAGGATCGCCGGTCGCCGCGACGACATGCGCGCCACCGAGCCGGGCGAGCTGGACCGCGTACCGGCCGGTGCCGCCGGTCGCCCCGGTGATGAGTATCCGCCGCCCCAGCAGCGGTCCGACCCGGTGCAGGGCGCGCAGCGCGGTGGTCGCGGCGACGGGAACGGTGCTGAGAGCCGCCGGTTCCGCGCCGGCCGGGGCCGTGCCGATGAGGTCGGTGTCCACGGCGCGGAACTCCGCCCAGGCGCCGGACCAGCCCAGGGTGACCACCGGGGTCCCGGCCGGTGGGCCCGATCCGTCCGCGGCGGCCCGCTCCACGATCCCGGCCGCGTCCCAGCCCAATACCGCCTGCTGGGGTGCCTCACCACGCGCGGGCCGGACCTCGCCGTAATTGAGCGATGCCGCGGTCACCCGTATCACCGCCTGGTGCGGCGCCGGGACCGGATCGGATACCTCGTCGATACGTAATCCGGCCGGCACGGAGCGATCGACGATCAATGCGCGCATGAGACAGCACCTTTCGAGTGCATAGGAATGCGGTATGGCATCGGGGTCGATGCCGCCATCCAAAAATGCCACTGAGTGGCAAATGGCGTCAAGGGGCGATGGGATCGAGGGGCGGCCGCCCGCTATCCTGTCCACATGGCCGACGCTGCGCTGGACCGGCCGCCGCTGCGCGAGCGCAAGAAACTTCGCACCCGCCAGGCACTGGTCGACACCGCTTTGGAACTGTTCACGGAGAACGGGTTCGACAGCACTACGCTCGACGAACTCTGCGACGCGGTCGAGGTCTCCAAACGCACCTTCTTCCGCACCTTCACCAGCAAAGAAGATGTCGCCATGGCGCCGCTGCGGGACATGTGGACCGCTTTTCTCCACGAACTGGAAACCCGCGAACCACATACCGGATCGCTCTACGGGATGCTGCAGGACAGCGTGCTGGCGGCAGTGGACCGTATGCCCGCGCCGGGCTGGGCCGACCGCGCTGCCCGGAGCCACCGACTCGCGCGGTCCACGCCCTCCATGGGCGCGAACAATCTCCAATTCTGCGACCGCACGGTTCGCGAGGCACTGGGAATACTGCACCGCCGTTTCGGCGCCGGACTTCCCGCCGACCAACGTCCCCGGCTGGCCCTGGACATCGCGGTCGCGGCATTCCATTGCGGTATGGAGGCGTGGAGCGACAGCTCCGGTGAGCGGGATATCGGCAGCCTCGCGAACCACCTGCGGCATGCCTTCGCCGCCGCGCCCGAAGCGCTCGTCGTGGTGCCGGATCCACGAGCCGCCGGCTGAACCTGGATTCGGTTCCCGGGCGGGTCTCGACGAGCCGCACATCTGAACTCGGGCAGTCCGTTCGCGCGGTGACGCGGGTGGCGTCACCCGTCCATCGGTGACGGCAGCGGCAGTCCCGGAGGTCGGCCCGGGCATTCGACTGCTGTGACTCTGCGGAAGTGGGACGCCTGCACTGTCGGGTGGCACCGGCGCGAGCCACGGCTGTGCTGTTGCGGGACAACGATTTCCGTGCAAGGCCTCGGTCGGGGCCCTTCCGGCCGGTGAAAAGAACGGCCCCGGCAAGCTTGGACAGCTCTCCGGGGCCGCCGGTCAGGGATGAATCATCCGAGACCTAAGCAGATTTGGGTGGTGCGGTACGTCTCTCATCGGAACGGCCACGCCCGGCGAACAGGGGCCGCATGCGTCGAGTATCCGGGTCGCTTGCCCAGGTGCTCGTCGACACCGCGGAATGCCAAGAGAACTGTTCCCTCGTTCCGTTCGGCTGAGGCACGCTTCGGGCTCGACAGCATACGAGGCCGAGTTTCCTGGTTGTCGTAGCCGTACCGACGCCAACGGCATCTCATTCGCACCCGAACCGCCATCGAATCGATGCCGAGCGTGTGCCGGGACCCCGTCCCGACCTCGCTAAGGTCGGAATCCGTGCCGAGCGAACCCGAGCAACCCGCACGGACGCCGTCGTTCCACCTGGATGCCATCGCGGCCGCGCGCACCGCGGACGCGACATCCGGCGCCGATCCCATGACCCTCCTCGTCGCTGCCCTCGACGTGCAGGCCGCTCTGCCCGGGATCCGGCGTATGCGCCACTGGGCCCACGAGGCGCTGGCCGTCCGCGTCGGGGAGCGAGCCCTCGATATCGGCTCGGGGACCGGGTCGGAAGTGCTGGAGTTCGCTCGCCGGGTCGGACCCGAGGGCGAAGCGGTCGGTGTCGAGCCGAACCCGGTGATGCTCACCGTGGCACGCGATCGGGCCGCGGCGGCGGGAACGCGGTGCCGGTTCGTCGAAGCCGACGCCTACCGGCTGCCGTTCGACGACGACTATTTCGACGCGGTGCGCTGCGAGCGCGTCTACCAGCACCTCGACGACCCGGCCGCCGCCACCGCGGAGATCGCCCGGGTGCTGCGGCCGGGTGGCCGGGTGGTGCTGGTGGACAGCGACTGGCAGACCGCCATACTGCACCCCGGCGACCCCGAAGTGGTCGCCCGGATGATCGCCGCAATGCTCGAGGCCACCCCCAACGCCAGATCCGGCCGGACCCTGCGCGGCCGGCTGGCGGCGGCCGGGTTCGATATCGACGATATGGGTTCGGAAGCGGTGATCTGGGACCCGGTCGCCGCGCGTCCGATGTTCGAGGAGGTGGGCGGTGCCGCGCTGGCCCGGGAGGTGATCACCGAAAAGGAACGCGATGATCTCGTTGCCGCCATCGAGGCGGGTGTAGCGGTCGGTGACTATCACCTGTCGGTCACCATGTTCGCGGTCCTCGGCCACCTCCCGCTCCGCTGAACCGAGTTCCCGGCCCTACCCATCGCGCGGCGGACAGATATCGAACGCAGGCTTCGCCGCCACCCGATCTATTTCGGCCGCGAGCTCCCCGTGGTCGACCGGTCGCGTGGTGTCGACAGTCAACACCGGCCCGAACCCGAGCGGAGTCGCCCGCGCCGCCCAGGTATCCCAATCCGTGGCGAGGCGCTGCTCGTCTCGATGAAGTGCGGTGCGCCGACGGGCTGCACAGCGAGCCCGTGACACCTCGGCCGGTGTATCGCACCAGATTTCGGCGAACCGGCCGGGCGCCACCAGCCCGACTCCCGTCTGTGCGAACCGGAGATCGCGCGGGCGAAACCACCAGGAGTCGACGACCACATCGCGCGGCGCCGCACGGGCCAGGGCCCAGACGGTATCCATTGCGATACCACCGAGATCGGGTGCGGTATCGGATTCGGTGAGGCATCCGGCAAGGGCCTCCTTGACGGCGTCCTTCGACAGGAACTCCGCCGGCAATATCTGGGCGAGGGTCGCGCCGAGAGTCGATTTGCCCGAGCCGGGCAGTCCGTTCACCAGCACCAGGAGTTTGTCCACGAAGTCATCGTCATCGCCGGGCGCCCGGACCGTGCACCCGACCGGTCCGGCCAACCCATGGGCGCGCGACCCTTCTCCCTCCCGCCTGGGTCGGACATGCGGTATCGAAGGCCGGGAAGTGCGGACCGACGACTACGCCGGAACACGGTTACCTGGTCTCTGCCCAGGCGAGGAACTGCTGGGCGGTGAATATCGGTTTCGCGAAGTCGAGCGCCCGTTTGGCCTTTCCCGACTGGGTGCCGGCCTCGGCGGCGATCAATGCCTCGCATTTCGTCTTCGTAACGGTGGCTACGGGCACGAGTCCACACTTCTCGGACAGACGCTCCAGCTCGGTCCGGTCCCAGGGCTTTCCGGCGTCGTCTGTGAAGCTCCCGGTGAAACAGACACGCGCGCCGGATATCAGGATCGCGGCGAGATCGACTGTGGCCCGCGCGGAATCCGGGTCGAGGAGCGGATACCCCAGCATCCGTTCGAGGTCGCGGAGCAGAGTTCGGGTGTCGTCATCGGGACTGATCTTCGCGGCCGTGGCGCGCACATGTTCGGCGAGGACCTGTTCGCGGGTCTTGCCGGCGGGAAGGACGCCGTCGGCCCGGAAACAGTCCGGCCCACCGCCCCGGCACAGCAGGTAGCCGGAGGCGGGAGTGGTGGGAAGAAAAACACCGGCACCCGGCGGCGGTACCGGCCGGCGCGCGACGATATCGCGGACGGCGCGGGCGCGGTCGATCGCGCGCGGTGCGTCGAGGCGGTCCCGGTCCGCCGGCGTGAGTTCGGCCGGGGTCGGGTCGGTGCCGATCGGCATGGCAACGGCGAAACCGTGGCGTTTGAGTTCGGCGTCGATACAGCGGAGGTGGCGGTCGATATCGATGCCGATCGGGGTTCGTCCCGCCAGATACGGGGCGAGCGCCGCCCAAGCCGAGGGGAGGGTCGGTGCGAGGAGTACGTCGGCGGCGGCGATACTGTAGTCCGCGCGGGCGGCTCCGAGATCGTGTTCCGGGTTGATCAGAGTGGTGATCTCGGTACCGTCCTCGGTGATCAGGGCGATTTCCACCGGGCGCGGGGTGTCGTACCGGCCGTGTGCGCCGACCGTGCACACACCCAGGTATACCGGGCCGAGGGAGGCCGGAGCGCGCTCTCCGGTGGCGAGGAACCGTCGGACGCGCAGATCGGTCTTCAAGTTCTTGGCCGCGACGGGACGCCGTAGGACCAGGCCTGCCATCGACGTGCAGCGACTGAGCGCGACATACAGTTGTCCGTCGGCGAAAGTCCCACCGGTGAGGTCGACGACGAGACGGTCCAGCGTCTGGCCCTGCCCCTTGTGGATCGTGATGGCCCACGCCGGCCGGAACGGCAGCTGGGTGAAGGTGCCGACAATCTCGTTGCGGAGGGCGCCGGCCGCGACGACCGGCCGGCCTCGACCCGGCTCGCGACGATTCGGCCGATCGTGCCGTTCGCCCATCTGCCCATACCGTCGTTGGTCAGCAGCATGATCTGCGCACCGACCTTGTAGACGAGCTGGCGTTCGGTCGGCCTGTCGAAGCCGTCCAGTTGCCCGGTTTCCGTCGCGTGCGCGCTGATTTCGGGTGGTTCCAGCTGGAGAAGTTGATCCCGGTTCCGTCGGTCCGCACTCTTGTTGGTGGTGGTCAAGGCCAGCCAGAACTCGTGGACCGGTGGCCGGAAATCCGCTTCGGTTCGGGCGTTCAGTTCCGCCAGGAGCTGCGGATCGATCGTGCCCGCGCGGATGGCGGCCAGGATCTCCAGCAGCCGCGCGTCGCCGACCTGGTGGAACACCCGGGTCGGCTCGATGGTCGGGAATCGTTCGGGCGTATAGCAGTCGGCGGAGAAGAAATAGGGCGACTCATACCGTGAGGTACAGAATTCCGCTTCCCGGTCCAACACGACGGGCGGCAATTTGAACAGATCGCCGACCAGCACGAGCTGCACTCCGCCGAACGGGGTACCGCGCCGCGGGCCGTACCGTTGCAGCGCGGCCGCGAGCATATCGAACAGGTCCGCCCTGATCATCGATGCTTAGTCGATGACGAGCGTGTCGACCTCACGCAGGGTGGGGGCGAATCGCGCGGGGAAGTACCGGCCGCTGCGAACCTCTTCGAGGGTGGTCTCCGGCCGGAACGAGAACAGATTGTGAATGGTGTGGCCCGCGACGTTCAACGCCGCGATACCGGTCGGCGCGGCCACGAGCAGTCGAAATATCCACCCGAATCGACCACTCGATCACTTCCTGTGCGGAAGTTCCAGGATCTGGCCGCGTTGGTGCTACGTGTATGCTTTTCGCTGGAGAAGCCAGAGGCGAGACCGCCTTCGTAGCAGTTGGCGGCGGCCATCAGTCGACAGCGTCGTGTTCACTCGGGCGGTCGTTTCGGAACCACAGGTAACCACCTCTTCTTGCCGCGATTTGAGCGACCTGCTGGAGTGCCTGAACAGCCTCTGAGTTGGACTCGGCAATGGCGTCGGATGCATCCAGGTAATCAAGTATGGCATTGATCTGATACTCGTTGAACATGGTGTCCGAAGCTGGGTCGACGCCGTATAGCGGGTTTTCCGGTCCCGACTCGCTGCACATTCGTTCAATGGCACCGCTAGCGTCGGATATCGGGTCGGCGATGGGCTTGTGTAGCCGGTTTTCAACGATAATGCTAAGCGTCATCCTACGATCCTCAGTGGTGGATTAGAGGCATTTGGGCCGGCGGAACTGCTCGTTCAGTCACCGCTGAACCAAAGGTATCCATCAACCGCGAGTGCGGATTGCGCAGCAGCACGAAGCGCGTCCAAGGGGGCGGCCAACTCGGATGAAGTTCCGGGAAACTGATCGATCTCGACAATCAACTGTTTGATCTGCTTCGCATTGAACATGGTATCCGAATGCTTTGAGATACATTTCAATAGCGTCCTTGCGGCCGCGGCTTGCCTTATTTGTGGGATACTATCGGTACCGTCTCCGTAGCTGGAGATGACGCGGTGATCCGAAGACCTCACATGTACAGATATCGACATCTGATTCTCCTAGGGTATCGGGTACATCGTACGGACAGATCCCCACTTGTCCTGAACCACGAGATAGCGCCTGGTCGGCATGGCTCCCGACTGTTGCGAAGTGACACCTACGATCTCGTCTGATTCCACAACACGTTCATAATGCCCGTCAGCGTTCGGACCGGTTGCCGGTTTACCGGCCGCTGCATCCGCCAATGCGTACGGATCCTGTGCTTCATCAAAAATACCTTTCGAGTCGTCGACACGTGCTCCACCAGGAAAGTGCTTGCTACGAACGTATTCCTCTCCCTCGGAGTCGAGACCGGCTTCTTCGATCCGTGCCGACACGTCCGGGGCCTGCGAGTCGGCTCCGATCTCGCCGTCGTCGGCTACGTGGATGCTCATTGCCGCGATGGAGGCCAGGGCGGCGTTGATGCCGTTGGCGGTGAGGTCGGGGATGGCAGTGAAGGCGCCGGAGGCGGTGCCGACTGCGACGACGGAGCCGAAGATGATCAGGAGCCGGCTGATGGTGACGGCGTTTTTGATAACTCCGGCGGTGGTGGTGACGATTTCCACGGTGACCGCGCCGCCGCCGGCGGCTGCTGCGGGGGCGGCTAGGCCGGCGGAAGCGAAGGCGGTGATGGCGACGATGCCGGCGGTGATGATGATGGCGGTGGCGAGTTCTTTCGTGGCGGTGGCGACCGCGGCCTGGATGTCATCGCGCATGTCCGTGAGCGCGTCGCGGTGCTCACCTACCGGTGCGACCAGGTCTTTTGATGCTTGGGCCAGCATTTCCGCGGCTCGGGTCAGGGTGGTGAGTTTGGCTTCGATATCGGCGATGTTGGGGTCGGTGCTGCCGGTGAAGGCGGCGTTGATGCCTTTGATCCGGTCGGCCGCGCCGGTGACGGTGGAGTGGTCGGCGAAGGTTTGCCAGGCGTCTCTGGCTTTGCCGAGTTTGGTGACGTCGCCGTTGGGGATGCGGCCGACCTGTGCGAGTAGCCCGGCGACCGCGCCCTCGTCGAGCCCGGGGCCGTTATCGCCCTTGGCGGTCGTAGGGAGCGCCATCCCGGAGTCGTAGAGCGGTTCGGAGGCGCTTGGGCGGTCGGGTTCGGGGCCGCTGGCCTTGGCGCGGTTGGCGTGCCACCAGTTGTAACCGTTGGCGGCCAGCACATCCCCGAAGCGTTGCAGTGCGTTGGCCAGGGTCGCCGCGAGGGTGACGATATCGGCGGCGTGCTGGTCGTAACCGGTGGTCCAGGCCGCGGACTTCTCGTGGTCACCGGCCATGCCGCCGCATTCATGGACGAGGGTGCTGTGCAGCGGTCCCAACGCCAGACTGATATCTCCGGCCAGCAGGTGGCATTTCTGGGCAGCGGCGAAATACATGCCGGAGTCGATGACCCATGCCATGGTTCACCCGTCCTGCAGCATTTTCCGATTGACGTCGGCCGCGGTGGTGTAGCGGGTGTGGGCGGTGCGGGCCGCGTCGCTGATATCGGCCAGGCCGGTGGCGAATTCACGGGCCCCTGCCGACCACAGCAGGTGGGCGTCGCGGTAGGCGGTGGCGGCTACCGTTTCCCAGGCTCCGTCCAGGCCGGCGACCTTGTCGTCGACGAGGTCGAGTTGTTCGGTCAGGTATGCGGCCAGATTCGACAGACGCGTCACGATGGCGTCGAGGCGCTCGATATCGACGGTGAATTCCGAGTTCATAGGTTCAAGCTCGGGAACTGCTGGGCGGTACCGTCGTCGGTGGTTTCGTAACTACCGGCCTGAACACCCAGCTCGGCAGCCATCCCATCCAAGGCCTGCAGGATCTTGATGCCACCGTCGCGCAGCTCGGTCCAACCGCCGCTGAACTCGTCGGAGGCATCACCTCGCCAGGCGTCGGCGAGCAGAGCGTCGACCTCCGTGCTCGCCGAATCCAGGCCGGCGCGGAGGTTGCGGGCGATATCGGCGACGAACTGCCCCACCGCTCGTACTTCATCGGGTACTACGGTGACCGTGTCGTTCGGGTTCGGAATCCCCCCAGGATCAGCCATGTGGACGAAGCTATCAGAGTTCGTATGGGCAAGTGCTCCTCGCAATTAGCGCGGGATGGCCGAGGTGGACAGTCGCAGCGGAGTCGTTTGGTTGTCGTTGCAGGTCTTCGTCGACGGCGAGCCCGAGGGCTGAGTGTGTCCGGAGAGCATGACGATGCGGCGGGGTTCGGTTGATCAGCCGGACTGCCTATGCTCCGGCGTGGACGATCAGGATCAGTACGCGCGGTACGCGGTCGATCGGCAGGTGTTCCGGACGATCGGTACCCATCTCGGTCGAGGGGCCGGCCCGGTGAAAGTGCGGATACCCCGGGCGCTGGCCGAATCCGCGATGGCCGCGTGGAATCGAGACGAGTCGGACGATATGGGCGAGGAGAGCCGGGAACAGGTCGCGTTGCGTGCTGACGCGGCGGAGCCGGCTCTGATCGGGCCGGCGATCAGCGAGCGCGGGGCGTGGAACGGTGACGAGGTCGTGTTCGTGCTATCGCCCGGATCGCCGCGGCACTTCGTGCGGAGCGGTAGACGGTCCGCATTCGTGGGAGGTCGCGGAAGCGGTGGCCGGTGCCATCCCGCTTCGCCGGTCGTCGAAGCTCCGGCACGTCGCTGCCCGGAAGGATGCGGGGGGAGTGGATGGTCACGGTCGTAGTCACGGTGTTCGCCGTCGCCACGATCGAGTCGTTCCGATTCGGTTGGACGTTTGTCCGTTTCTTCGGCGTTGCCGATCGGTTGCCAGTAGCTCATCTGGCGGCGCCTGGGCGGTCAGGGACTCGAAGGAGTGCCCGTCGACGATGACGCAGTCTGGGTGGTGCTGCAGCGGGAACTGAAAGGCGACCCGAAGGGTGTCACCGGGATCGGCCGCTACGCGGACAACCGGTGGGAGTGGTTCGGCTACCGGTTGGAGAGCACCGACATCAAGGGCGACTGGATCGGATTGTCCGAAATCGTGGTCCACGACGGCGGATTGCTCGTGCTCGAACGCGATAAACTCAACGGCCCGGACGCCGCGCTGAAGGCGATCTACCGGGTCGAGATCCCCACTGGCAGCGGGGTGACCGAGGCGGGGAAAGCTCCCGAGGTCCTGCCGAAGAAGCTGGTCCGCGATCTGCTGCCGGATCTGCGGGCGACCAACGGTTTCGTCCAGGAGAAGGTCGAGGGGGTCACCGTCGGGGGCAACGGGAATCTGTACGTGGTCACCGATAACGACGGCCTGGATGACGCCAACGGTGAAACGGTGTTCCTGGACCTCGGACCGGCCGGGTCCACGCTCGGCGGATGATTCGGCGTCGATCTCGCCGTCGGGCACGAAGCCCGTCGGCGAGATCGGGCGGTCATACCCCCGGCCACCGCGGGACAATTGGGCGTACCCCAGGACGGACACGCAGCTGATTACCTCGGGTGGCTTCAGCCGGGTGATCTCGTAAACGGTCGAGGATTATCGTCGAGGAGGTCGGCAGCGCCGCTGCTATCGAGGCGAATAGAGGTCGGGGCGGAACAGCGCTTTGGCGCCGTCGCGCGTGTAGAGCTTGCGTTGTAGCTGCCGCAGGATGACGACCGCTTCGTCGTCTCGCATGGGGCTGACGAGCTGGAATTCGACTCCTGCGCCGAGCAGGTCGCTGCCGAAGGCCAGTTCGCTGAGAAACAGCACTCGTGCGGTATCGAGGTCGTTGAGGGTAACACCCTCAGCGACCGCGTGGCGGAGTCTGCCGACCTCGGCGTCGAATAGATCACGGTCGTCGAATCCGAATGCGCGCACAGGTATCGGCGCGCTGGTCGATACTCCGGTGTAGCTGGCCAGCGCCGAGTCCAGGAATTCGTGTTCCCTCGGGGTCAGCGAGGCCATGTCGAAACCCATCGATGTTCTCCTGAGGTGCGTGCGGTGTCAGCGAGCCGGTCCGGTGCCCGGCTTGCCGGGGTAGGTGCCTCCGAGGCCGCCGGGCGGAGTGGGAGGCCCGAGTGAGGGATCCTCGACCTGGTTGGTGAGCCGGATGAATTCCCCCAGCGGGTCCTTGGGGCGGTACACGGTTCCGTGATCGGTAGTGCTCGGGTCAACGATGACGATGTAGCCGTCCCAGCTCATCATCACCGGATTGCCATTCTTGTCTTTGCCGAGTCGTTCGGTCTGATTAGGGCCGGTCATGATCTGGTGGACCTTCTCGGCGAGGTCATCCTGAGTCATGCCCTGGAACTCGTCGTGGTGTTTCTCCCAGGCGTGACCGTAGGCGATCTCTTGTGCGAGCCGATAGGCCGGGTCGCTGCTCCACCCACCAGGGGGCTGCGGCAGGCCCTTGTTGGATGTCTGGAAGAGGATGTCGTCGGGCGCGGACACCTCGAGCGCATCGTTCGCCTCGGCGATCTTCGCGCCCCACGAGTCGGCGGTGGTCAGTCTTGATTTCCGCGAGCGGGAAGTCCATGTCCCGAGCAGCGCCCGCGAATGCCGTGGCGAGATCATCGAAGGCAGTCCCGATCGCGCGCATATCCGTGTGCTCGCGGTCGGCTCTGTCACCGGCGGCGGTGCGTGCTACGCCCTCCTACGGGATGTCGTAGTGGATCACGGTGTGCATCGAGTCCGCGGCTTTCAATACCGCATCCGCGATCAGGCCTGCGCGTTCGCCGATGCCCGCCAGCGCTGAGATGTCCCAGCTCAGCACCTCGGATGGAGTCGGCACAGAGTTAGTTCTCATCGCTGCCGCTATCCGGGAGCAGGGCCGAGATGGTCGAGAGCTTGCCGGCCGGCTCTATATCGCTGTCACCGAAATCGGTGATCATGGTGGAGCGTTGGCACTGCTCGAGGCGCTGTATGCGGAGCTGTGCGTACTGCGCGAGGCCGACGATCCGATGACCCGTGAGGTCGAGGATCTACGGACCGAGCTGCTGTCGGAAACAGTGAGCGGGTCATGAGCCGTACCCGTAGTTTGTCATTTCCTCGGGTCTGCCTGCCACGGTTTCCGGCCCGAGCTCCATCTGGACAATGACTTCGATGTCCTTCTTGTCCCGTTCGGGTGGGCCTGCGTTCATGCCAGGCATCGCCCCCGGGAAGAACGCTCGTCGGCGCCACAGAGTCGTGAAAGCGGGGTGATATATTCTTTCATTTAAATGTTTCGATGGAGGATTGATGCGGATCCTGGTGGTGGGCGATGGTGCGCTCGGGCAGGTTTTCGGGCTGCGGCTCGGGTCGAGTGGGGCGGCCGTGAATTACCTGGTCAAGCCCGGCCGGACCGATTGGGGTGGCACCGGGCGCACGTTGTATCGGCTGCGCCGGCTCGGCGGACCGGTCGCCGAGCGACTGCGCCCGGAAGGTGTACACGCCGAGATTCCGGACGGGCCTTGGGACATGGTCTGGTTGTGCGTGTCCTCGACCGCGCTGCGCGGGTCGTGGCTGTCCGGCGTGCGGGACGCCGTCGGTGACGCGACCGTGGTCACCATCGGGCAGGATCTGCACGATCGGGCGGTGCTGGAGCGGACGTGGCCGGCCGAGCGGATCGTGCAGGTGGTGCCGTCGCTGTTCGCCTACTCCGCGCCGTTGACCGGTGAGGTGCCGGCGCCGGGGATCGCGTACTGGGTGCCACCCGGGTCGGTATTGAAGGTGCTCGGTGATCCGGCTCGGGCGGAGGCGGTGGCGAGGGCGCTGCGGGCCGGTGATCTGCGTGCCCGCCGTTCCACCCGGGCGGGTGCCGGCGAATATACTGCCGCGCTGATGGTGCCCTGTATCGCTGCGCTGGAGGTGGCGGGCTGGTCGCTGCCCGCGCTGCTGTCCGACATGGGACCGGCGGTCGAGGCCGGCGGGGAAGCCTCGGCGGTTGTCGCCGCGGGGACCGGGGGCCGCCGGATCCGCGTGCCGAAGTGGGTGGCTCGGGCAGTGCTGCGGCTGTCGCGGGTGCTGCTCCCGTTCGACCTGGACCGCTATCTGGCGGCTCATTTCACCAAAGTGGCCGATCAGACCAGGCTGATGCTCGACGGTTGGATCACCGAAGGAGAAGCCCGGGCGCTGCCGGTGCCCCGTCTGCGTGAGCTGCGGGAGCGTCTCTCCGCTCGGGAGACGGCATGACCCCCACCGTAGAAAGCGTGCTGGCCACTTTCGGTGAATGTCAGCCACTGTTCACCGCGCTCGGGGACGACCGACGGCAGGCGATCATCGCCTTGCTGCTGAAAGCGGGCGGGGAGGCCAGCGTGGGCGAGATTGCCGAGCGGCTCGGTCTCTCCCAGCCGGCCGTCTCGCATCACCTGAAGATTCTGCGGGCGGCGCGACTGCTCACTGTCGAACGGCGCGGGACGCTTCGGTTCTACACGCTCAACAGTGCCGAACTGACCGAGCTCCTTGCCCCGTTGCGCGAACTCGTCGACCAGATCACCGCCTGCGCCCACGAGCCCGGTATCCACCAAGGGAATCAGGCCGGAACTCCGTCGGCGGCACGGGAATCGTCGCCGAAATGAATCGCCCACCCGTTCGGTGCCGTCTGCGGACGCGGGCCCCCGCCCACATCGCCGCGGCGGCATCGTGTTCGAGCGGGACGGGCAGATCGTGCGGTCGAAGGGCCCTCGCCGAGCGGCTGCCGGTGGCCCCAACACGCCGCCGTCACTTCCTTCTCGGCGCCGGGCGACCGGCACCGCCGTCGACCGGGCCGATGCGGAACTATTCTTCGTCGGCGTCCCATTCCGATTGGTCGGCGCAGGTGATCCAATGCAGGGCATGGAACCGTTCCGCGGTGAGCATGGGATCCAGGTCGCCGATTATTTCTCCGGTTTGCTCGTATACGTCCTCCATGAAGTGATTCAGGAAGAAGTAGTAGTGCAGTTCGGTGAGTATCTCCCGGCCGGGACGCAGGCCGGCTTCGCGAAGGAACGGCTGCACGGGCCGGCCCAGCGCTGGTAGCCGGTCGGCGACCAGCGAACCGTCCATCCTTTCGCTGGGGTCGACGAGGTCGGGAATTCTTCCCGAGGCCCAGAGCAGGACATACAGGGATTCGGCTCGCCAGGTCAGCAGGTTCGACTGCATGGCCGACTGCTGCCACAGCATCTCTTCTTCGGACAGTTCGGTCAGCGCGACGACCTGTTTCTCACGCTCGGTCAATACATGTAGGAAGTTTTCCGCGCGCATCCATTCCGCGACCTCTTTCGGGTCCGGATGAAAGATGATGCCCAGCAGTGCATGCAGGGCGAGTGCGCGGCCGGCCAACTCGCCGGGATCGCGAAGCCGGATGGGGAAGATCTCCGCTATTTCGGAGAGGGAATCCACTTCCAGTCCGTGCTGCTTCAATCGGTCTTGTGTCGATACGGTCATCGAATACCTCTTCGTCGCATTGTGTGTCGCGGAACCGGGGCGGGAAGATCGGAGCGGGAAGACTGGGCGACACGGTTTTCGAACGGCGCGGATCGCCCTACGGGGTGAGCTGGTTCGGCTGCAATAGCGGAAAGGCGTGTCGCTCAGTGGTTTTCCTCTGCGTCTGTTCGTCTGCGGCCGGGCCGCCAGTTTTTCGCGCCCCGCTTCCGGATGCAAACGGCAGGAACCCCGGGGCGATCCGGGCAGCACGGTTACCGGTTGTCGGCGCCACAGGAGCGCCGCCTACGTCCGCGAGGGCGGAAGCGCCGCGCGGCGGATCGCGAGACCGCCGCGTTGCCTCGATATCCGTTGTGCCATCGAGGGGGCCGATTCGTCGAGGCCGTTGGACTCCGCGCTCGCGACGGCCACCGTGGCGTCGCCACCGAATTGGAGATGGCCTCGTCGCGATCGGTGGTCCATCGCCGGCCGAAACACCTCTATCACCGCATCCGAACCGGCGCGCCGGGGCGCTACGGTGTACGCCGACCTGATACGCGACCGCAGCCGCCCGCTGCGGGAACTTCGCAACGAGGAGGCCCATGTCGGGATATGTGTTCGATACCAAGCACGACCGCTATCCGGTGGCGGCCCATGTCTTTCTGGTCGAGTGCGGCCGGATCCTGTTGTTGCGAAGGGCCGGGCGCGGTTATGCCGACGGACAGCTCGGGTTGCCGGCCGCCCACGTCGAGCGCGGCCAGGCCCTTACCGTGTCGGTGGTCCGTGAGGTGGCCGAGGAGCTCGGAATCGACCTCGCCCCGGCCGCCCTGCGCCCGGGCGGCACAATGTTCCGCTGGGCCGGAGAACCCCGGGTCGACATCTTCTTCGTCGCGGAGTCGTGGCAGGGCACCCCGGAAATCCGCGAACCACGTAAGTGCAGCGAACTCGTCTGGGCCGACCCGGACGATCTGCCCGGGGACACGCTCGACTTCGTGGCCACCGCGTGGGCGGATGCGAGAGAAGGCCGGATGCTACGGGAATACGGTTTCGCGTCGGTCCCGACGTGACCCGGCCCGGGTGCCGGGGTGTTCCGGTACCGCGCCGCTGCCGGCCGAGTGTGGTCGGCAGTGTCTGTTACGGCATGTCCGGCACGGGTGAACTGCGGCGATATCGAGTCCGACCCTTCCGCGGGGCAGTTGTGTATTGGCCCGGCTCCGGGGTGTGGTGATGTGCTGCGGGGGTGAAATTCTCCGCACTGGTTCAGTTCGTCTCGTTCGATCGCCGCCGACTCGCGGCCGCCGCCCTGGCGGTGTCCGCGCTCTCGGCGGCTAACGCATGCGATGCCGCCCCCGGCGCCACCACCGTCGCGACCGCGCCCGCGGGCACGGCCGGCCAAGTCGCGACCACCCAGTTCGCCGCCCTGGAGGCGGCACATGGGGCGCGGCTGGGCGTCTTCGCGGTCGACACCGCCGACGGCCGCAGCGTCGCCTACCGCGACGGTGAGCGGTTCCCGATGGCTTCCACGTTCAAGGGACTCGCCTGCGGTGCCCTGCTGCACGAGCATCCACTGTCCTCGGGATTCTTCGACCGGGTGATCCGGTATCCGCGCACCGATCTCGTCCAGAACTCGCCGGTCACCGAGCAGCATGTCGACACCGGGATGACGGTGTCCGCACTGTGCGAGGCGGCGATCACGGTCTCCGACAACACGGCCGGTAATCAGATCCTGAAACTGCTCGACGGGCCCGCGGGCTTCACCGCGTTCCTCCGCACCCTCGGTGACGACACCTCGCGACTGGACCGCTGGGAAACCGAGCTGAATACCGCGATCCCCGGCGACGAACGCGACACCACCACCCCCGCCGCACTGGCCGCCGATTATCGCGCACTCGTGGTGGGTGACAGCCTCCCGGAACCCGAACGCGCGCAGTTGTCCGCCTGGCTCGTCGCCAGCGCGACCGGCGCCAATCGCATCCGAGCGGGGCTGCCCGCGGGCTGGAAGGTCGGCAACAAGACCGGGTCCCCGGCCTACGGTTCCGCCCTCGACGTGGCCGTGGCCTGGCCGCCGGGACGGGCCCCGCTCGTCATCGCGGTGCTTACCACGAAATCCGAGCAGGATGCCGAACCGGCCGATGATCTCGTGGCCGCCGCCACCCGTGCCGCGGTGGAAGCGCTCGGGGCCGGATCGGCCGGCTGACGCGCTCGCGGTGTGGACGGCTGCCGGTCCGGTACCGGCATGAGGTTCCGTCTCCCGGCGGTGGGCGGGCGGGTGGGTGAGGAGTTCGCCGCTCGCCCCGGTTGCGACCGGCGGGCATTCCGTAGCGGACGGGCTTCGGCGGTCAGCCGCGACCGGCAGTCCCTTGCCCACCGCTTCGACCAGCAGGCTCAGCGGCAGCGTATCCGAGATCCCGGCAGCCCATTTCGCCATGGAATTACACGTGAGAGGTGCCGCGATCATGGCGTCGGCGGGTGGCAGGACATCGGGTGTACCGGGTTTCTTGTAGTGGCTGCGCACCGGGTGGCCGGTCCGCTCTTCGAGCATGTCGACATCGATGAATCCCCGGCCGTCCGGTGAAGCGACGACGCGCACATCCCTGCGCATTCGAGTTCGGTGCCGAGATCGCGGAGCGGCGGTCGACGTCGCTGCCGATGGGTTCCGCACCAGACTAATCGTCGGCGGCAACTGTGAGCCGGAGAGTCCTGCCCACCGTGTCGATCGTAATGATCTCGTGGAATTCGTTGTGGATGAACCCGTAATCGTTCACCGCCGAGGCGTCGAGCCGGGGCAGTGTGACTATGTGTGTGGCAGTGCGCGCGGGCTTGAACACTTCCTGGTCGATCGCCTGGCGTAGCGCATCCGGGACGATACCGCACTGATCGACCCAGCGCGTCACCAGCGCGATGACGGAATCGGCCGATGCAGGCGTGTAGGAGTCCGGGGTAATCCGGTCGATCCAGTACGGGCCGTGGCGGGTGCCCTGTGGGTCGACCCCGCCTCCGATGTAGTCGTCACGGAACTGCTGATCGCCGATCAGCGCGGACAACAAATCGCGATCGGCCGGCGGTGGCGCGGTGATTGTGAACTGCTTGATATCGATCCACTGTCGTGAGGGATTGCCACCCTCCGGGAAGTCGAAGTCCCGGAAGTTGATGAAGGAAGTCCCCTCGTATTCCAGGTCCGCCGATGTCTGCACGCACTCATCCTTGTCTGACGATAGGGGCGACGATCAGATTACTGACCCGGGATATGCCATCGTTTGATCTGCACCCCGGGAACGTCGTTGAAGTCCAGTGTCGGCCCGCCGGACTTGCTGAACGGGCGATACGTCACCGTTGATTTCGGGTCACCCGATACCTCCCATACCTCGATATTGCCCTTGGGCGTGGACTTCACCTGTGGTGGGCCGAGTTTCTCGGTCAGTTCGGTGCGTGCGGCGTCGACTTCTTTCTGGGAGACCATCTGCACGCCGGTCGCGTCTTCGGTACCGATCAGCTTCCCGGATTCGTCGGTGACGACGTCCTTGACGGCCTTGGATTTCTCTTCGGTGGTCTTCGCCACCGAACTCGATTCCTTGTCTGCACCGTCATCGGGGCTCGCGTCGTCGTCCAGGTTGACGCGTAGCGCAATGATCCCGGCGAGGGCGGCGGAGATCGGATTGAGGTCGGGGAGGGCATCGAATTCTTTGACGATGCCGACGGCAGTCGCGGCGACAGCGGCGACGCCCAGGAGTCGGTAGAGGCGGCTGGCCTGGTAGAGGCCGCGGATGGTATTGACGGTGGCGGCGACCGTACCGGCAATGCCTGCGGTGCCGGCGGCGAGGCTGCCGCCGAAGCTGAGCCAAGATGCGGCGACTGCGGCGGCGGCTATGACACCGATCTCGATCAACAGCGTGTTGACCTCACCGGTGATCTCGTTGCTGATGTCGATGGTGGCGGTGCGGTAGTTCGCCACGGGTGCTGCCATCGCCTGCGTGGCGCCGGCAAGTTGGTCCGCTGCCGATTTCATGGTGCCGAAATGGTCTGTGATGAGCTGCGCGGTGCGCGTCTCGTCCATGCCGGTGAGCATGCCGGCGATACCGCTTATACGAGAGCCTGCACCGGTGATGGCGGCATGACCGGCGAAGGTCGACCAGGCCGTTCCCGCGGTAGCGAGCTTGTCGACATCACCGTTGGGCAACTTGCCGAACTGCTCGACTATCTCGCTCGATAGATTGTCGAAAAACGCCTGGACCCCGCCATCGTG
Source organism: Nocardia sp. NPDC004568 (assembly GCF_040609955.1). Classification (NCBI taxonomy): domain Bacteria; kingdom Bacillati; phylum Actinomycetota; class Actinomycetes; order Mycobacteriales; family Nocardiaceae; genus Nocardia; species Nocardia sp. NPDC004568. The sequence goes on along the minus strand of NZ_JBEXLL010000027.1, from coordinate 5,952 downwards.
GCGCAAACCGTTGCCATTGTCGGCCACCGACGTCGGCAGCTGCACCGAATGGATCATCACCTCCACTGTCGGCGGGCGGGGCGGGTTGCTCTTGTTCGAGACGCCGTGTTTGTACCCGATCGCGTACAGCACGTACCCGAAGTTCGTCAGCGCGTCCGCCAGGTTCGTACATGTCTGTAACGCGGCCAACGCGTGTGCGTCGTAAGTTTCGCCCCATTGCTTGCAGCCGGGGGCGTCCCCGGCCATGCCCGCACAGTCACCTTTGAGCGCGTCGTGCACGGGTTTGTCCGCGGTTCTGAGTTCACCAGCCAAGTCGTGACACTGTTTGGCGGCCTCATAGTAGGTTTCCCAGTTCACCCACATGGGGGGTCACCCGCCGCCGAGCATCTGACGGTTGACCTCGATCGCGCGGGTGTACCGGTCGTGTGCGGCTCGGGCGGCGTCGCTGATATCGGCCATCCCGGCCGCGAACTCACGAGCACCGACCGACCACAGAGTGTGCGCATCCCGGTACGCCGCGGCCGCGAGTGCCTCCCAGTTCGCGTCCAGGCTCGCGACCTTGTCGTCGATCAGATCGAGCTGTTCGGTCAGATAGCCTGCGAGGTTCGCGAGCCGGAGGACGAGCTGATCGAGACGTTCGAGATCGACCGTGAATTCGGGATTCACAGGTTCAAACTCGGGAACTGCTGCGACGTGCTGTCGTCGGTGCCCTCATAGGCGTCGGACTGTACGCCGAGTTCCTCGGCCATCCCGTCCAACGCCTGCAAAATCTTCATGCCGCCGTCGCGCAGTTCGGTCCATCCGCCGGAGAACTCATCCGACGCATCACCACGCCACCCGTCGGCCAGCAGGGAATCGACCTCGGTACTCGCCGAATCAAGCCCTGCGCGGAGGTTCCTGGCGATATCGGCGACGAACTGCCCGACCGCCCGCACCTCCTCCGGCACAACAGTGACATCGCCGGCGCCTTTCGGAGTTCCCCCTGTATCCACCATGAGCGTGAAATTACCAGACGATTTCTGGGCGCGCCGGGGCCTCGTATCCATCGATCAGGTGGGATTCTGCCTGGTGCAGGATCCTCCACGCGTGTCATGCTTGCCCGCCACCCGTGCCTCTGTCGGGTGACTTCACCTACGATATTGTCGCCTGTCGGCAGGGTCTTGTCTTGGCACGCGGATTACTCTCAGGGCTTGTCTCGGCGTTCGGGGCAGCGTCCCCACAGGATCAGCATGCGAGGATCAGCCGCCGGCCCCTCACGAGCAGAAGGCGCAGGCCGAACCGCGGGAACAGCGGAATTCGAGATCATTGATTATGACGCCGCCCGATAGAGCGTGGCTCTATCGGCGCCTATGGATTCTCTTGCAGCGTGAGGCCGTAGTACTCGGCGTCGTAATCGCCGACGCGCTGGACGTGGTCGGTCAGGCTGAGGTCTTTCGGCGAGCCGACGCCCAGGTCGCGCGGGGTGGCGACCACTATTTTCGCCAGCGCGTGGCCGTCCACCTCACCCACACCGAAATCCTCTGAGTGGTAGGGAGCCTCGAGCCAGTGGTCCAGTGCCCCGGGGCGGTGGTGTGCGGGATCCAACCGAACGAGCGCGGATCGGTGATGGACTCGCCGAGTTCATCGGTGTCGTAGACGATCTCCAGTCGTTCGCCGCGGACCAGGTGGAAGACGATCGGATCGCGGGTGCCGGGTACCAGAGCGTGGAATCCCAGGTCCAGGTCGATACTCGAGGCGTGGGTTTCGGCCGGGAGGGTATGGAGGAAGTCACGAGGCTGCGGGTGAAGACATCCCAGTCGTCGGTGCGTCAGCGGCCCGGAATACTCAGGCCTGCGTTGGCGGGATCGCGGCGGCTGCCGAAGAAGCCGTCGAGTGCGTTGAGCTCGCCGTGCCCCTGCCGCCAGAACCAGTTCTCGACCGGTCCGTCGGCTGGAGCAGCAATTCGGGGCTGTGCTCGCCGGCGCGCAGTTCCAGCGTGTTCTCTCGCTCGCGCCAGCGCAGGAACGGACTGCCCCACAAAGGCGCGGAGTCGCAGTAGGGTCCGGGGTCGCCGTACGCGTCCATGATAGGGGGCGCCGAACGCCTCGGTCAGGGTTTCAGCGGCTGCCCGGAATGCCAGTGCTTTCCCCGTAGCGTCGCTTGCGGGCGGGGCAGCCGGTACATACAGCCCCACGTATTCCTCGCCATGATGCGCATAGTCCTTCTCGAAGCGGCGCGTGGGGCGCAGCCGGGGTGCTCCGCTGGCCGCTTCCGGCTCAGGCACGGTCTGATACGCAATCCGCACGACTCCAGGCGCTGTTGCTCGGCTTCTGCGAGGATACGAGTTGCGGCACAGCCGAACTCAGTGGATGCGATCAGCGGCCGTTCGGCCGGCAGGAGGGACACCGTTGACAAGCGTGCAATCCGGTAGCACTGGCCCTACCCAAGTGCGCCAGGTCGAGAATGCGTTGCGCAGGATCTACCTCGACACGGGCTTACTGGATATCAGCGACCTCGACGGCCGTCCGGCATCGGAGGTGGAGCCGCGAGTGCTGTCACGGGCACTCACCGCTCAAGCGGTGCGTATCGTCACCGGATTCGGTCACGCGGACGCGGCGCTCACGGTCATCGATGGAGCGTCGGACCAGGGTATCGACGCAATCGCCGTGGTCGAGGGCACAGATCCGCACATCTACCTGGTGCAAGCCAAGTGGAGTAAGGATGGCAAGGCCAAAAGCGAGCGCACGGCCGTGTTGGAACTTCTGGCCGGATTGCGCTTGATCGACGACGGCGACTTCTCGCCGTTCAATCCGCGAGGCAGGCTGCTCGCCGAGCGCGCACATGCGGTGATGACGAGCGGACAGGTGGTGGTGACCCAGGTCGTCGTGCTGATGCGCGCCGACCCGGTATCCGAGGGATTCACCGCGGCCCTGACGACCGGCGAGCAGGAGTTCAATCGACACGGCGACAGACTCGACCACCGTATCGTCTTGGCCCAGGAGGTGTGGGCGTCGATTCGCAAAGACCTTCGTCCCGAGCCGGTGGATCTCGAGGTCGAGATGTTCCCCTGGTTCGAGATCACCTCCCCGCATCCCTCCTTCCAAGGTGTGGTGAACGCCTACGATGTGGCGCGATGGACCGACAGCGGCTCCGACCTGTTCAACCTGAACATCCGCAATCCGCTGGGCAGGACGCTCATCAATAATGAACTGATCGGCACGCTCACCGGCGAACCCGCCAATTTCTGGTATTTCAACAACGGCATCACGGTGCTGTGTGAATCGGTGGATCGCACGCACCAGGCGATCCGCGCACCCCAGAGTCGACCGCTGTCTCTGATCTTGCACGGAGCCAGCGTGGTCAACGGCGCACAGACCGTGAAATCGGTGGCAGAGGCCGTCGCCAAGAACGACGCGGCCGCCGACGCGCAGGTCGGCGTGCGGATCATCGTCACCGGCCAGTCGGTCGAGTTCGCCAAGCGGACAACCCAGGCGACCAATCGTCAAAACCGGGTCGAGGCGCGCGACTTCATCGCACTGGAATCGGTGCAAGCCGCGATCATGGAGGATCTGCGCGCGGAGCTGGGGCTCGAGTACAGCTTGCGTCGCAGCGAGCTGGAACCGCCGGCGGATGCAGGCTGTTCGGTGGTCGAGGCAGCGTGCGCACTGGCGTGCGCGCATCCGGACAGCCAGTACGCGGCGCGCATCGCCACCACCCTGGACGTGCTGTGGGAGCGTGGTTCCCAGGGCATCTACGACGTGCTGTTTCGCCCGCAGCCAGGTGCCTACCTGCTGTGGAATGCGGTGCTGGTGCTGCGCGCGGTGCAGAGCAACCTGCACAAGATGCAGGGGCGCTTCGAACGCCGCTGTGTGGTGTTGATGGATCAAGGAAAGTATCTGCTGGCTCATCTGGTTTTCCGGAGCCTCGATACCGAAGGGCTGCACGAGCCCGATCCGCAACTGGCATGGGCCGAGCGCGCGCTGAAGCAGATTCCGGATCTGCTGAAGGACCTGGTTCCGCAGGTGGCCGCGACGATCGACGAACTGTTCGGAGAACGTGCCCATATGTCGGTGGTCTGCTCGGACGTGGGTCGCTGTCGCGACATCACCGAACATGTTCTCCGGGGTACCGATCCGCTGCCTGCTGCCGCGGCGCGCAAATACCGGCGCACCTCACCCCAACGTCCGCGACGACGCCCGAACGCCGTCACGGTGCTCGTCGACAAGGCCGTTCTCCCCGAAGGCGCCCCGCTCACGTTGTCGAACGATTACCCGGTCGAAGCCGCAGCATTGGCGGACTGGTTGGCCGAGGACCCCCAGCGCGCACGTGCGACCTGGGTTCCGCATCGTCAGCGCCCGATTCTGTGGGCGGCCGACGGTCGGCAGTATTCGCCTTCGGGCCTGATCTCGCACATGTGGGAGTTGGCGCGGTGGGCAGAGCGCCCGGTGGCGAATCAGGGCACAACGAGGTGGATCACCGAGACGGGAGAGTCGCTGGCCGATCTGGCCTGGCGAGAGCTCAACGCACTCGATGAGGCCGAGGAATAGCCCCCGAGGTGTTGCCGCGCTCGGCCCATCGAAGTGTCAACCGGGCATGGCGGGCAGCGTAGCTGCGAGGGTCGACCGTATGCCCGGCCAGTTCATGGCGGTCCGGCACACCACCAGCAAGTGGCTGAACGACCGGCAATGCCGATTTCGGGTGATCGCACGAGCGTGGAGACGATTTCGGCTGTACCGATGACATTCGAGTGAATCCGTCGTCGATATCTCTGGGTGTACCGATAGACAGGAGTCCGGCCATGACGAGACCCTTTCGATTGGGCACGACCTCGGTGCGAGCGAACGGTGTGGATCTGGGCATCGAGAGCTTCGGCCGCGCGGACGATCCGCTGGTCTTACTGGTCGGCGGCACAACAATGTTGTCCTGGCCCGACGCCCTGTGCGAGCGGCTCGCGTCGGGCGGACGGCACGTGGTCCGCTACGACTTGCGCGACTCCGGCGCGTCGACAACCCTCGACCCGCAGAATCCGGCCTACGACCTGCGAGACCTCGCCGCCGACGCGGCCGCGCTGGTCGAGGTGCTCGGTGCCGAGACCGCCCATCTCGGTGGAGTCGGCGTCGGCGGGATGGTTGCTCAGGTCGCCGCGCTGGACCACCCGGACATGTTCTCCGCACTGACCCTCGTCGGCACCCGGCCGGTGGCGCCGGGCCCGGTCGACGAGGACCTGCCCGATCACGACCCCGTGGTCATGGGCGCGCTGTTCTCCCGCCCGCTGCCGGACTGGACCGACCGGGACGCTGTCGCGGCGTTCGCCGCCGCGGGGGCCGAGCTGCTGGGCAACGATCCGGAGGAGGTGTGGGAGACGGCGGTCCGAATCTGGGACCGGACGCCGTCGGGCGATCCTGCGGTGCATCAGGCGAACCAGCTCGGGATGGTGTTCTCCCGTATCGATTGCGCGCCGCGCTGGCGGGGCCGGCTCGTTGAACTCGACGTGCCCGCGCTCGTGGTGCACGGTCGCGCCGACCCGTTCTTCCCGGTCGGCAACGGCGAGGTCCTCGCCGCCGAGGTCCCTGGGGCGCGATTGCTCGTCCTCGACGACATGGGCACCGCTCTGCGCCATGCCGCGGCCGACCGGGTCTCTGCCGCGATGCTCGGGCTGTAGCCGGCCGGTCGGGAGGCATCCTGAGCTGCGTAACGCACCGGTCCCCCGACCAGCCGCATACGGGATCGCCGAGCTGGATCGTCGGCGCCACTCGTTCGCTGCGGCGGCCGCGCAACTCTCCGCTGTGTGGCCGCCAGTGGGGAGTTCCCACTGGCCGGCTGCGGTTTGGTCGCGTCCCCCAGTGATAACCGGTGATCTGCCTTCTCGGCACGTGGATGGCTTAAAGATCAGTTCAGAATGAGCTTCCGGAGGCATATGACCGAGCAGGCCAGGCTCAGTAGTGCTTGGTGGATGTCGGCGCGCCGTTCGTA
>NZ_JBEXLL010000026.1:0-71915 GCF_040609955.1 Nocardia sp. NPDC004568 | reverse complement strand
CCGACCCCACCCGGTGGGGTCGGCACTACGCTCGAAGGAATTCGCCGATGCCGGCTCAGTGCCGTCGCCGGGCGCGTTCGTTGGCCCTTTCGATCGACTCGACCAGTTCCTTCTTGGTCATCCGGGAGCGCCCGGTGATATCCAACCGCGCGGCGATATCCAGGAGGTGCCGCTTGGACGCATTGGCGTCCACGCCCGCCGCTGTCCGTCCGGCCGCGTCGGGCCCGCCGTGCTCGGCGCGTTCGTCCGACGGACCCTTGCGCGCCTTCTGCTCCCAGTGGTCACCGACCTTCTCGTAACTGTGTTTCAACGCGGCGTAAGCGACCCGGTGGGCCCGTTGCTCGCTGCCGTACTGAGCTACCGCGGAATCGTGCGCCTCGGCGAAGATCCGGCGCGCGTGCTCGTCGGATCGGCGCAGCGTGCCGGGCATTTCGGAAAGCTTCGGGTCACCGCGTCGGGTGGTCTTGGGCATCGCTGACTCCTTTCGTCGGCCGCCCATCCAGGGCTGTGGCGTCCGGTCGCCGTGTGGAGCACGTCTCCGGCGGTGTCACCTGGGACGAGAACCGGGTGATGCCGATGGTCTTGCGTGCTCCCACGTCATGGACGCGCGCTACCCGGGCGCGTGCCCGGTAAACACGGCGCGTCGGGGAGACCCTGCTCACCACCCCTGGTCACGGATGAGGCTCCGTTTCGCCTGCGCCAGCAGCTCATGTTGCGCAGGCGCGCAATAAGCCCACCAGTCCGGGTAGGCGCCGGGATCGCGGACGATATCCTGCAGGGCCGAGGCGTGGGCGAGTACACGGTCCCGCAATTCGTCGGGACAGATGAGCTCTACTCGCTTCTCCGCGAGCCAGACGTCTTCGATCAACCGTCTCGGGTCGGCCGGTGCGCCTCCGCGTTCCCGGATATCGAACTCGGTCTGTAGTCGTTGAGCCGCCTCGAGATAGGTGAGGATCGCGGATTTCAATTCCTCGCGGTGTGCCAGCTGTCTCTCGGCCAGGAACTCCCGCTCGGAGTGGCGGGCCGAATTGCGTTGCACCAGTAGCGTTGCCGAGGCGCCGAGGGCGGCACCCAACAGGGGCGTCAGACCTGTCACCAAGGTCGAGAGCACAGCGGAAGTCACCGTCGGATTCTGCCCAGAGCTCGTCGGTTCTGCCCACCCGAACTCGGCGGCCGGCGGCTTCGGCCGGTGGGGTGTGCCCCCGGCCGGCGGGTCGGCCGAGTGCCACCGGCACCCTGATCGAGGCCGAGAGCGTCGCGGCGATCGACGGCTCGAGGGTGGCGAGGACGGGTAGGGGAGGTCGGCGGTGACGCCCTCATAGCCCTGTCGGCGAACGATGCGCCGACAGCGATCACGCCGGGGTGCAGCCGGTGATTTGTCCGAAAAGCCGGATTGACCTGTGGAAACGGTCGGCTGTTTCTTCTCGGCGCCGGTTTCCGGATCGGTCGATTCTTGTGTAACACTGAGTTCGCCCTACCGAATGTTGGTAAGGCTTGGTTTGGTTCTCTGCGGGAGTGGATGTGGTCGAAAGTGCGTTCGCTTCCGGCGCGCCGTCGGTGGCGGCCCAGCTGTTCGGTAGCGGATTGATCGGTGTCCGCGAAGGCCTCGAGACCGGGATCGTTGTCATGATCTTGGTCGCGTTCCTGGTGAAAGCACAGCAGCAGGCCGCCGTGAAGTGGGTGGCTCTCGGAGTCGGCGGCGCGGTCGCCATGGTGATCGCCATTTTCGCCGGTGTGCATTACGGGACGTCCACGGTGACCGGTGTGGCCGCGGAGCTGATCGCGGGGCTCGCGTCGCTGGCCGCGGTCGTGATCGTCACCTGGATGGTGCTGTGGATGCGGGCGGCCGCGAGGTCCATCTCGGGGGAGCTGAAGAGGGGAATGTCACGGGCGCTGCGCGGTGGCCCGGTCGCGGTGACGACACTGGCGTTCCTGGCGGTGGGCCGCGAGGGGGTGGAAACGGCGCTGCTGCTGGTCGGGTACGCCGAGAACGCGTCCGGTAGCCAATGGCCGCTGATCGGGTTGTTGGCCGGTATCGGGGTGGCTGCCGCGGTCACGGTGCTGATCTACCTGGGTGCGGTCCGGATCGACTTCGCGGCATTCTTCAAGTACACCGGGATCCTGCTGATCATGGTCGCTGCGGGGATTCTCGCCTACGGCATTCGCGCACTGCAGACTGCCTCCTGGTTGCCGGGGCTTTCGCGGCACGCCTTCGATATCTCGTCGTGGTTCTCGATGTCGAGTTGGTACGGCACCGTGGCCCAGGGCATTTTCAACTTCCGTGCGGACCCCACCGTTCTGCAGGCTGCCGCGTGGGTCGCCTACGTGGCCGTGGTGCTGTGGCTGTTCCTGCGCACGGTCCCGGCTGCGTCCGCGGACGGGAGTATCCCGTCGGCGCAGGATTCGGCGGCTTCGCCGCAGTGAACGAAAGGTCCATTTCCGTGCGTAGTTCCTCGATCGCGGTCGCCCTCGTGGCGACGGCACCGCTGCTGCTCGTCTCGTGTACGGCCAAATCGGGGCCGGCGGCCCAGGACGAGATCGCCGTGACCGCCGGCGACTCCTCCTGCGACATCGCCCGCGATTCGGCCGAGACCGGGACTGTGACGTTCCGGATCGTCAACAACGGGACCAAGGTCACCGAGTTCTATGTCTACGGGGCCGGTGACCGGGTGCTCGGTGAGGTCGAGAACATCGGCCCGGGGTTGACCCGGCAGCTGATCGTCTCGGTACCCGATCCCGGCAGCTATTCGACCGCGTGCAAACCGGGCATGGTCGGCGAGGGAATCCGGCACGAGTTCACGGTCACCGGGCAGGCGCGGCAGCGCGACGATTCCGGCAAGCTGGCGGACGCGGCGGCCGGTTACAAGCGCTACCTGGTCAGTCAGGTCACCGCACTGCAGGAGACGGCGAAGACCTTCGTCGCGGCGGTGAAGTCTGGGGACATCGAGACTGCCAAGAAGCACTATCCGGTGACCCGGACCTACTACGAGCGCATCGAACCGGTCGCGGAGAGTTTCCCCGACGATCTGGACCCACGACTGGACCTGCGTGAAGCCGATCTGGCCGAGGGTGACGCGTGGACGGGATTCCATCGACTCGAGAAGGATCTGTGGGTTCGTGGTCCGCAACCGGATACGAATCGCGTCGCCGATCAGCTGCTCACCGATATCGACGAACTGGTGGCCGGCGTGAGCGCCGCGGCGTACTCGATCGATCCGGTGCAGGTGGCCGGAGGTGCGCAGACGCTCCTCGACGAGATCGCGCGCACCAAGATCACCGGTGAGGAGGACATCTTCTCCCATACCGATCTCTGGGATTTCCAGGCCAATGTGGACGGTTCGCAGGCCGCGGTCGCGAGCGTGCGCCCGATTCTGGACGAGCGCGACGCCGAGCTGGGCGCCCTGATCGATCGCCGCTTCACCGAACTCGACGGTGAACTGGCCCAGTACCGGCGTGGCGACGGCTACGTCGGCTACGACACCGTCGGCGACGCGCAGCGCGTCGCGCTCTCGCGTCGGATCGACGCGCTGTCCGCCGTGGTGAGTCAGGTGCAGGGCGTTGTCGCCGAATCCTGAACAGCGGCCGTCTCCGGGCCGCGGCGGTATCACCCGCCGCGGCCTGATCGGGTCGGCCGGAGTCGGTGTCGTCGCGGCGGGGGCCGGTTCGGTCGTCGGAAGCCTGCTGTCCCGGGACCGGACGCCGGCTGCCGACCAGATCGTGCCGTTCCGGGGCACCCACCAAGCCGGAATCCTCACGGCGGCGCAGGACCGATTGCATTTCGCGGCCTTCGATGTGCATACCGATTCGCGTGCCGAACTGGTCGAGCTACTGCGCACCTGGACGGCGATGGCCGAGCGGATGACCGCGGGTCAGGAGGCGTTTCCGGATGGCGCGGTCGGCGGGGGCGCCTACAACCCGCCGGCCGATACCGGTGAGGCGTCGGGCTTGTCCCCGGCGCGGCTGACTCTGACGATCGGATTCGGCCCCTCCCTGTTCACCGATGCCGGGGGCCGGGATCGGTTCGGGCTCGGCGCCCGGAGGCCGCGCGCGCTCGCCGATCTACCCAGATTCACCGGGGACGCTCTGGACCCGGCTCGCAGCGGCGGCGATATCGCAATCCAGGCCTGCGCCGATGATCCCCAGGTGGCGGTGCACGCGATCCGGAATCTGGCGCGGGTCGGCTTCGGAGTGGTCTCGGTGCGGTGGTCGCAGCTGGGCTTCGGTCGTACCTCCTCCACGACGACGGATCAGGTGACGCCCCGGAATCTGTTCGGATTCAAGGACGGGACCCGGAACATCAAAGCCGAAGACCGGCAGGCCGTCGACGAGTTCGTCTGGGTCGGTGACGCCGACGATCAGGAGTGGATGGCAGGCGGCTCCTATCTCGTGGCCCGCCGGATCCGGATGCTCATCGAGCCCTGGGACCGCACGAGCCTGCGCGAACAGGAACGGGTGATAGGCCGGGCGAAGGGGACCGGCGCACCACTCGGCGGCAGCGACGAGTTCGACGACCTCGATCTGCAGTCGTCGGGCCCCGGTGGGCCGTTGATCGATACCGACGCCCATGTTCGCCTGGCCTCCGCCGAAGAACTCGGCGGGATCCAGATCCTGCGCCGCGGCTACAACTTCACCGACGGATCGGACGGCTTCGGCCACCTCGACGCGGGGCTGTTCTTCATCGCGTACTGCCGCGACCCGCTCACCCAGTTCGTCCCCATGCAGAACGCGCTGGCCCGCAACGACGCGCTGAACGAATACATCCAGCACGTCGGTTCGGCGGTGTTCGCCTGCCCGGGCGGGCTGAGCGACGGAGGGCACTGGGGCTCTCTGCTGTTCGGCGACTAACTGCCGCGGGTCCTCACTGCCCCACACACCCGGGGGCCCGGGGGATGCCGGCGAAGCGGTCGGCGAGGAAGTCCATGCCGCCGAGTGCTTCACCCGCGGCTGCTCCGATATGCCCCGGGAACAGCGAACGGGTCGTGGTGAGGGTGGCGCCGGCGGCGCAGTAGGCATCGACGAGGGCGGTATAGCCGGCGACAGGGATCTTCTCGTCGGAGACGCTGTGGTACAGGTAGAGCGGGGCGTCGGGGACGGTGCCACCGAGTTCGTTGGGCAGGGCCGCGGCACGGAAGGCGGCGTTCGTCAGCAGGTTCGGGACCGCGGCGAGGTCGTCGATGTGGATATCCGGATATTTCGCGGCCAGATCCGCACCGCAGGCGGACTCGTCCGCGGTGTGCAGCGCGGTACGTCCCCTGTCGTTCAGGAGATCGGCCAGCCTCGATTCGGGTTCGTTGCGGGCCAGCCCGAGCAGGATCAGTATCGCCCCCGCCTCACCGTCGGCGCGCTCCGCCATGGCCGGGATATCGGTCGGGACGCCGCCCGCGCTGACGCCGGCGAACCCCACGTCGGGTGCGTATTCCTGGCGGAGCTGCGCGGCCCACAGCGTGGCGAAGGCCCCACTGGAGTATCCCCAGGCGCCGATCGGGCTCGCGGGACCGATCCCGGCCGGGGCGAAGGAGCGGGCGGCCCGGATTCCGTCCAGGACTCCACGCCCGGATGTCACCCCGTCGAAGAGCCGCGACTGCGGGCCTTCGTAGTCGCTGACCACGACGGCCCAGCCGCGCCGTAGGGCGTCCGCGAGGAACGGCGCATCCTGCGCGACGGCCGCCATATCGGTGCCGTTGCGTCCGCCGCGCAGGGTGAACGACGGTGCGCACCGGGTGTCGAGACTGTTCTCGGGTACCTGGTACGACAACACCGGCCGCGGCCCGTCCCAGGGCACCGGTGGTACCAGTACCGTCGTCACGTCCAGTTGCGGACGTGACTGCGAATCTGTTGTGCGATAACGCAATTGATGCGCGTCCACCGGTATCGGCAGGCCGAGGAGGGGAATCGTCCGCGACCCGAGCACCGTTCCGTTCGGATGCGCGGCGAGGTCGGCCGGTGCGGCGTAGAAGGGATCGTCGCCGGGCGGCGGGACCGTGGCGCGGGCGACCGGCATCGACAATGCCGCCGACAGCACGACCACGGCGAGCGCGAGGATCGCCGGCCACGGCCGACCGATCCGCCGCGGCCGGGCCGATCGCCGGCGGACGCCGGCAACCGGCGGGCCGAACGGGCCGGTGGCCGAACGCGCTGTCCGGTCCACATTTCTTCGATATGTCGGCAGTGTCTGCTCGGGTTCCATCATGCCTCCGCGTCCGGCCGGGGCGATGCGCGAGCACTCGGGGCCCGCGCTGACCGGCCATGTCACATTTGGGCCAAGATCACGATAGCGTAACGACTGAATGCACGATAGCATAACGATCGCGTGTTCCGTTTCGGCCGATCAATAGCTCATCGAGAAGAGGTGCTGGTCGCAGGGCCGAGGTCGGTGACGACACTGTCACCGAAGCGCAATGGTGACATCGGGCCGGCCCCCGCCGGCGGGCTCGACCGGCGGGCCGCCGTCGATCGGTGCGGTCACGTATGCGGAGGAGAAGTCCGGACGGAGTCGAGCGCGGCGCGGAGACGGGCCTCGACACGCCGTATCGCCGTCCGGCGGACATCGCTACCGCACGGGCTGCGATCCTTGCACCACACCGGCTTCGCACCACCAGATTTCAGGCCCTGACCACCGTGATCGTGGTGAGTCACGGGTGACAACCCCGGGAAGCCCCGGCTCGGCCGGGCGCTTCGGCACACGACACCGGCGCCGGTGCGACACCCGAAATGTCCGAGCGGCGGAAACAGGATGCGGACACAGATGTCGCGGACAGGAGATCCGATGCCGATTCGATGGATTCGACGGCTTGTACTGGGAGTCGTCACGGCGGCAGTTTTCGCCACGGCGCCCATGGGGTCGGCGAGTGCCGACCGGGCCGAGGACATTCCGAGGGGGCTGGAGCCGTTCTATCACCAGCAGCTGGACTGGGCGTCGTGTGACGACCCGATGCTCGCCGGTGCGGGGGCGCAGTGCGCGGGTGTTGTCGTGCCCCTCGACTACAGCCGGCCGGACGCCCGCACGCTGACCGTGGCGATCTCCCGCATCCCGGCGACCGACCCGGACCGCCGCCGCGGGATCATGCTGTCCAACCCCGGTGGCCCGGGCGGCCCGGGCCTGAGCATGATGGCCGGCCTGCAGCAAAGGCTCACCCCGGAGGTGCGCGCCCGATACGACCTGATCGGGATGGACCCACGCGGTATCGGCCGATCGGACCCGGTGAACTGTGCGCTGCCGCTGCCCACCATGTTGTTCTCGGCCGGTCTCGACGCCTTCGGCTTCGCCCGTGACACGGCGCTGGCCGCCGCGCTCGCGGCGTCCTGCGTGGCGCCCGATCCGGAGAAGGCCCGTCAGATCACCACCCGCAATACCGCGCGGGACATGGATATCGTCCGCGCGGCATTCGGTGAGCCTCGGCTCAACTATTACGGCGGCTCGTACGGCACCTATCTGGGCGCGGTCTACGCGCAGATGTTCCCTGGACGCAGTGACCGGATGGTGCTGGACAGCGCCATGGACCCGGACCGCTACTGGATCGGCACGTATCAGGACATGGGTGCCGTCAACGAGGCCGGACTCGACGACTGGGCGGCCTGGGCGGCCCGCCGGGACGGCGACTACCACTTCGGTAGCAGCGGGCCGCAGGTCCGGGCCTTCGTCGAGGACATGATCCGTCGCGCCGCCGCGCATCCGGTCATCGGCAACGGCTACCTCATCGACGAGCACACCGTGCCCATGATGCTGCTGGCGCTGCTGTCGGATCCGCGGAAGAATGCCGACCTCGCCGAGGTCGTACGGGTCGTGGCCGATGCGGTGTCCGGGCTGCCCATCGACATGGAGCAGCTGAAAGCGAAGATCAGCGGCCCCGTCCAGCTGAACGCGTCGGGCATGGCCGCGGTCCTGTGCGGCGATCGGGCCGCACCCCGGGATCCGGCCTGGTATCAGCGCAATATCGAAAGCGCCCGTCCCACTCAGCCGGTGTTCGGTGCGTTCGCCAACAACATCACCGCGTGCGCGTTCTGGCCGGATCCGATCGAGGAGCCCACCCCTGTGCACAACTCGGCACCGGCCCTGATCCTGCAGGCGACCGGTGACACCCGCACTCCCTACCAGCAGGGCCTCGCCCTCCACGAGGATCTGACCGGGTCACGGATGGTCACGCTGGCGGACACCCGCGTGCACGGCGTCCTCCGCGCCGATCTGAGCCACTGCGTGGACGATATCGTCGACACCTACCTCCGTGACGGCGTCCTTCCCGACACCGACATCACCTGCCGACGCGACCCCGGCGCTCTCCCCGACAACTGACCCGCAGTGGCGCCGACCGCGAGACCGCCCGCGGTCGGCGCCACATCCCGGGTGGCCCAGCGCGGTCGCTCCGCTGATCGATTCCCTCGCCGGTGTCCGTCCGGTTCGGCATCGGGTGCCGTCCGTCGGCGCACCGTGGTTCGGGGACGGCGGCCCGCACGGGCACTCGTCCGATCCGGCACCGGCGCCGCCGGTCTGGGGGATCGCGCGGGCCGCGGTCTTTGCCGGGCTGTGATCAGCCGAGACCGAGTCTGCGGATGGATTCCTCGCGCATCTCGACTTTGCGGACCTTGCCCGTCACGGTCATCGGGAATTCGTCGACGACCAGGACATATCGCGGCACCTTGTAGTGGGCGAGTTTGCCCGCCGAGAATTCTCGGAGCGTGTGTGCGTCGATGTTGTCGGCACGGGGGCGCAGCCGGATCCACGCGCACAGCTCTTCGCCGTATCTGCCGTCGGGTACGCCGACAACCTGCACGTCGTCGATATCGGGATGGGTGTAGAGGAACTCCTCGATCTCGCGGGGGTAGATGTTCTCCCCGCCGCGGATCACCATATCCTTGATCCGGCCGACGATCCGGCAGTATCCGTCCTCGCGCATCACCGCGAGATCGCCGGTGTGCATCCACCCGTCGGCGTCGATCGCGCCGGCGGTCCCGGCCGGGTCGGCCCAGTATCCGAGCATCACCGAGTACCCGCGAGTGCAGAACTCTCCGGGGATGCCGCGTCCGACGGTGGCGCCGGTGGCCGGATCGATGATCTTGATCTCGACATGGGGGTGCACGGTGCCGATCGTGGCGGTACGCCGGTCGAGGTTGTCGTCGATCCGGGTCTGGGTGGAGACCGGGCTGGTCTCGGTCATGCCGTAGCAGATCGAGACCTCGGTCAGGTTCATCTCGTCGACGCAGCGTTTCATGATCTCGACCGGGCAGGGAGAGCCCGCCATGATGCCGGTGCGCAGATGCGACAGGTCGTAGGAGTCGAAGGTGGCCGCACCGAGCATGGCGATGAACATCGTGGGCACGCCGTAGACGGCGGTGCACCGCTCGTCCTGGATGGTGCGCAAGGTGGTCTCGGGATCGAAACCCGGGGCCGGGATCACCATCGTGGTGCCGTGGGTGACCGCGCCGAGGTTGCCCATGACCATGCCGAAGCAGTGGTAGAACGGCACCGGGATGCACAGGCGGTCTTCCCGGGTCAAGGCGAGGGTCTCCCCGGTGAAGTAGCCGTTGTTGAGGATGTTGCGGTGGCTGAGGGTGGCGCCCTTCGGGAATCCGGTGGTGCCCGAGGTGTATTGGATGTTGATCGGGTCGTCGGGCGTGAGCGTCTCGCTGTGCTCGGCCAGGGTCCGCGGCGTGACGGTGGCCCCGGCCGCCAGCAGGTCGTCCCAGTCGTCGGTGTCGAGGAAGACGACCCGCTCGAGCGCGGGTGTCGCGGCCCGCGACTGCTCGATCATCGTCCGGTAGTCGCTACCTTTGTAGCCGGTCGCGGCCAGCAGCAGCCGAAGCCCGGACCGATCGGCGGCGTAGGTGTACTCGTGGGTCCGGTAGGCGGGGTTGACATTGACCAGGATCGCACCGATCGCGGCCGTGGCGAACTGGGTGATCGTCCATTCGGCACAGTTGGGCGCCCAGATACCGACTCGGTCACCGCGGGTGATGCCGACGCCCAGGAGTCCGCGCGCCACGGCGTCCACCGTCTCGCCGAGCCGGCGCCACGTCCAGCGCCGGCCGGTCGCGACTTCGACCAGGGCCTCCCGGTCACCGTAGGTGGCGACCGTGCGTGCGAAGCAGGCCCCGATGGTCTCGTCGAGCAGCGGGACGTTGGTGTCGCCCCGGGCGTAGGAATCCTGGGCGAGGGGGTTCACAGTGGTCATAGGTTCTCCGGGACGAAGCGAAACGGGTGGAACGGCTCCGGCACCGACCGGGGAGTTCGGTGCCGGAGCCCTGCGGTCAGCCGAGGAAGGTGCTGATCGTCTTCTGCTCGGTGTAGGCGTCGATCGCCGCGGCACCCAGCTCGCGACCCCAGCCGGACTGCTTGTAGCCGCCGAAGGGTAGCGCGGCGTCGAAAGCATTGTGGGCATTGATCCACACCGTGCCGGCCTTGATCTGGCGGGCGGTGCGATGGGCTTTGGACACATCACTGGTCCATACCGAGGCCGCCAACCCGAACGGCGTGTCGTTGGCTGCCGCGGCCACACCCTGTTCGGCGTCGAACGGGGTCGCCACCACGACCGGCCCGAAAATCTCCTCGCGGTACACGCTGAACGAGGGTTCGACATCGACGAACACTGTCGGCTCGACGAAGTAGCCGCTCTCGCCGTGGCGGCGCCCGCCGGTCAGTGCCCGCGCGCCCGCGCGCAATCCCGCATCGATGTAACCCAGTACGCGGTCGAGCTGGGTCTGCGATACCAGCGGCCCGACTTCGGTGGCCGGGTCCAGGCCCGACCCGATCTTGCCGGCCGCGGCGACTTCGGCCACGCCCCTGGTGAATTCGTCGAATATCGTGTCTTCCACCAGCAGCCGGGTGCCGCTGGTGCAGGTCTGCCCCTGGTTGAACAGAAACCCGGATGCCGTGCCGTGGATCGCCAGGTCCAGGTCCGCGTCGGCGTAGACGACCTGCGGGCTCTTACCGCCGAGCTCGAGACTGACCTTCTTCAGGTTGCCCTTGGCGGCGTCGACGACGAGTTTGCCCACTTCGGTGGAACCGGTGAAGGCTATCTTGTCGACATCGTCGTGCGCGGCCAGCGCGGCACCGGCGTCGCCGTAGCCGGTGACGACATTGAGCACTCCGTCGGGCAGGCCGACCTCGGCCAGGATCTCGGCCAGGCGCAGCGCGGTGAGTGGGGTGTCCTCGGCGGGCTTGAGTACGACGGTGTTGCCGGTCGCCAAGGCCACCGGAATCTTGAACGCGGCCATCAGCAGTGGGAAGTTCCACGGGACGATCGCCCCGCACACACCGACCGGCTCACGCAGGGTGTAGGCGTGCCACTGGGTACCGGGTGCCCACGGTACCGACACCGGGATGGTGCGGCCTTCGATCTTGGTGGCCCAGCCGGCGTAGTACTCGAACAGCTCGGCTACCCAGGTGATGTCGACGGCCTGGGCGACAGCGGCGGACTTGCCGTTGTCGAGCGATTCCAGTTGGGCCAGTTCCTCGGCGTGCGCATAGATCGCCTCACCGGCGCGGAACAGCAGCCGCTGGCGCTGGGCCGGTGTCCACAACGACCACTGGCCCTCGAACGCGGTGCGCGCGGCGCGTACCGCCCGGTCGATATCGGCGGCATCACCGTGCGCGACCTCGGTCAGGACCTGTCCGGTCGCCGGGTCACGGGTGGCGAAGGTGCGGCCGGCGGCCGACTCGACCCACTCGCCGCCGATGAACAGCTTCTTCGGCGTGGTCAGCCAGCCGCGGACCTGGGGGAGAATCGGTGTCGTGGTGGGGGTGAGTACTTCGGTCATCGTGTTCCTCCGGATCAGGAGTGGTCGTGCACGAGCACGCCGCGGATGTTCTGGCCGTTGAGCAGGTCGTCGTATCCCTGGTTGATCTGTTCGAGGGTGTAGGTGCGGGTGACGAGCTCGTCGAGCGCGAGGTCGCCGCTCTGGTAGAGGTCGAGGATCCGGGGGATGTCGACGGTCGGGTTGCAGTCGCCGAAGAGGCTGCCGCGCAGTTCCTTCCGGAACAGCGTGAGGATCGATCCGGGCAGTTGGATATTGATCTCGTCGAGTTTGTTGAGCCCGGTCAGCACGACCTTGCCGCCCTTGCCGACGGCGTCGAAACCGGCGCGCACGATCTCTGCGGTCAGCAGGCCCGGGACCAGGATCGCCGCATCGGCGCCCTGCCCACGGGTCAGGTCGACGATGGTGGCCAGCGCGTCGCCGGCGTCGGCGAACGCGTGTGTGGCGCCGAGTTCCAGGGCTCGTTCGCGCTTGTTCCGCAGCGGGTCGACCGCCACGACACAGCGGGCGCCGGCGAAACGCGCGCCCTGCACCGCGTTGATGCCGAGCCCTCCGATACCGAACACCACCACGACATCCCCGGGCCTGACCTCGGCGGTGTTGACCGCCGATCCCCAGCCGCTGGGCACACCGCAACCCACCAGCACCGCCTTGTCCAGCGGGAGGTCGTCGCCGACCTTCACACACGAGTTCTGGTGGATGACGCCGTACTGACTGAATGTGCCGAGCATGCACATCGCCCCGTATTCGCCGGCGCGGCCACGCAGCGGGAACCGGCCGCCGGGCAGATAGCCCTCGAGAATCGTGGCGCCCATATCGCAGATGGACTGCCGGCCGTTGGAGCAGTAGCGGCAGGTGCCGCAGTTCGGAATGAACGAGCACACCACGTGGTCGCCGGGCCGGACCCGGGTCACGCCCGGCCCGACCTCCTCGATGATGCCGGCGCCCTCGTGGCCCAGCACCATCGGCAGTCGTGCGTCGAGGTCACCGTGGGCGATGTGGACATCGGAGTGGCACAGCCCGCCGTAGAGATACCTGATCAGCACCTCTCCCTCACGGGGTTTGTCGAGCTCGAGCTCTTCGATCTCGATCGGTTTGCCGGTCCGGTGGACGACCGCGGCCGTGGTCTTCATGGCGGGTTCTCCTGATCATCGGTGACGCACCCCGTGTGGCGTGACGGAAACCACATTCGCAATGCCGGGCCGCCGTGGTTGTTCAGAAATTGGACAACCGTGACCCCCGTCACTATTGCTACGGTTGGGGCAGGTAGATCCGGGCGGATGGAGTGATCGCGGTGGTGGATGTGGTCGGGAGCCGGGCCCAGCGGGAACCGATCGCCGCGTCCTGGCATCGGGCGACGATGGCAGGGCTCGAGCCCGGCTCGGCGCTGGACACCATCAGCTATGCCGACATCGATGAGGCCGGTCCGCTCATGGCCGCGGCTGCGGTGGTGCTCGACGACCTCGATGAACGACTCGCGGGCACCGATTTCACCACCATCGTCGTGGACCGGGAAGGTCGCGTCGCGCACCGGCGGTGCGGTAACCACGGCACCCGGGAGGTCTTCGACGATCTCGGGGTCGATGTCGGCGCCTCGCTCCTGGAAGAGGCGGTCGGCACCAACGCGCCGGGTGTGGTCCTGGAAACCCGGGTCGGCATCGCCGTCAACGGCGAGGAGCACTTCGCCGTTCCGCTTCGACGGCTCAGCTGCTATGGCCATCCCATCTTTCACCCCACCACGCGCCGGATCGAGGGGGTGCTGAATCTTTCGGCGATCGTCCAGGAAGCCAGTCCACTGCTGCCGCCGCTGGTCGCGCGCGCGGTGGCCGATATCGAGCAGCGCCTGCTCGACGGTTCCCGTGTCTCGGACAAGGAACTGCTCGCGGCGTTCCAGGCCGCGGGCACGCGCCGCCGCGCGGTATTGGCCGTCGGGCGCGATCTGCTCATGTCCAACCAGGCCGCGGCCGATCTACTCGGCGCCACCGACTTCGCGTTGTTGCGCATGATGGCCGCCGACGTGCGCCGCAGCTCGGTCATCGACCTGACCCTGGAGTGCGGACTGGCGGCACGTGTCGAGGCGACCCGTGTCGGCGGCCCGGCCGGGGGGACCCTGCTCAACGTCGAACCGCAGGAAAGGGCGGCCATCGCGTTCTCCCGCAGAGCGCGCGATCCCGGTGCTCCGCTGCTGGTCGCCGGACCCCCGGGATCCGGGCGCTCGCACACCGCGCGAGAGCACGCCACCGAGCAACCGGCGACGGTCTTGACCGCGGCCGGTGCCCTACTGGACGGCAGCAACGTCTGGGCTCGCGACTTCGCCGCGCTGGTCCGTGCCCGACAGGGAACGGTGTGTATCGACGGCCTGGACCTGTTGCCCGACGACCTCATCGATCTCGTCGCCACCCATGTCGCCGGGCGGCAGCTGCCGCGCGTCGTGATCGTCACCGGATCCGTCGAAACGCTCACCGGCCGCGCTGCCGCGCTGGCCGCGGAATGCACCGACCGCATCGAACTCGGGCCGCTGAGCAGTCGCCCCGGCGAAATCCCCGCTCTGGTCGCGGCCATGCTGCGTGAGGCGGGTGCGGACGGTTCCCTGCACTTCACTCCGGGCGCGCTGGCGGCGCTGTCGGCGCACAACTGGCCCGGCAATCTGCGCGAACTACGCACGGTCGTCACCGAGGTCATCCGGCATCGGCGCGCCGGCGCTGTCGTGGTGGACGATCTGCCCGAGGCGTACCGCGCCCGGCAGCCGATCCGGCAGCTGGCGCCCATCGACCGGGCTGAACGCGACGTCATCGTCGAGGCGTTGCGCCGATTCGGCGGTAACAAGGTCAAAACCGCTCGGGCCATCGGTATTTCGCGTACTACGCTGTATGCGAAGATGCGTGCGCTGCGCATCACCGTCTACTGACCGCGCCGCCCACTCGCCACCGCGGCGGTCCGGTAATGAACAGTGACGCGGGCACACCGGCACGCGGTCTCGATCCCGCCGCGGCCGGCGATCCACCCCGGGCGCCGGGGCCGGAGAGTGTTCCGCGAGCGACCACGCGGGTCCGTAGTCCTCCGGCCGCGCGCGTTCTCAGGTGACGATCGAACGGGGTCGATCCGCGGGCAGGTGCGGGTGCACGATCATCGGCAACCGGTCGAGCTGTACGGTGGCCGCAGCGATCTCGCGGACTGCCACTCCGGGCACCGGGTCCAGCCGGACGCGCGCGACCACCGTCGCCAGGATCGTGGTCGCCTCGAGCCAGGCGAAAGGCTCGCCGATGCAGTTGCGATTGCCGATGCCGAAGGGCTGGAACGCCCCGCTGCGAGTCACCGCCTTACGGTATTCCGGGGTCCACCTATCCGGGTCGAAGGTCGCGGGGTCCGCGAAATAGTTCGGGTCGTTGTGCAGCGCGTAGTTGGAGTAGATGATCGTCGCCCCCTCCGGGATGGTCACCCCGCCGAGTTCGATCTCCGCCGTTGCCTCTCGCATGCCGAGCCAGGGCGGACAGTAGCGGCGCAGCGTCTCGGTGACGACCTTCTCGGTGAAGACGAGATCGCGGATATTGTCCGCGCGCACCGGCCCGTCACCGAGGACCTCGGTGACTTCACGCTGCAACCGGTCGCGGATACCCGGGCGTACCGAGCTCGTGGAATGCGAAAGCCAGCGTGCAGGATACGGTTTCGTAACCCGCCGCGAACATCGTCGACCTCGTCGCGGATCTCCTGGTCATTGAGGCCGGAGCCGTCGTCGAAGCGTGCCGCGATGAGCATACCGATGACGGGCCGCAACTGATCGATACGGGAACCAGCCGTGCTGTCCGCCGGATCACGCGCGCCGACGTGTGAGGGATTCGCGCCGCATCCGCTGCGCGATCTCGTCGGGTACGTGCTGCGCGATCTCACCCCGGGAGGCGATCATCAACTTGTGCCGGACGGCGGCCAGTTGCGCGTCGACCCTTCGCACCGAAGCGCCGCGGCGCACCGCGATCTCGCGATTGGCCCACCCGGCCGCTGCCAGCAGGGCGACGTCGGATTCGGCCGGAGTGAGCTCCTCCCACCGGGACCACCCCGGCGGCAGAGCCGACACGACGCACGCGACACCGTATCCGGCGGGATCGTCGTGCAGTGGACGTCCGATCCGCTCGGCACGTCTGCGCAGGACCTCCACCGCGTCAGGCGTGGACAGCGGCGGAACGACCACCAGGTACTCGTCCACCCAACCCACGTTCTCCCTGCTCGTCGCGATGATCGTCAAGGCGGGCACGGAATCGATCAGTTCCGCAGCCAGACCCGACACTCCCGTCAGGACGTGCTCGCAACTGTCGAGTACCAACACCACCCGCTCACCGCGCGTCGCGCTCAGTACCCGCACCAGTTCCGCACCCGCCGGGAGTCCGGAGCGGGAAGTACGCGTGATCGAGTGCAGCACATGCCTCGCCACACTGTCGATATCGCTGTCCCGAGCCACGTCGGTCAGCGGCGACCGGTGCACCTCCGCCTTCGCTGCTCTCGCGTACTCG
Organism: Nocardia sp. NPDC004568; assembly: GCF_040609955.1. Taxonomy (NCBI): domain Bacteria; kingdom Bacillati; phylum Actinomycetota; class Actinomycetes; order Mycobacteriales; family Nocardiaceae; genus Nocardia; species Nocardia sp. NPDC004568. The sequence goes on along the minus strand of NZ_JBEXLL010000026.1, from coordinate 55,662 downwards.
TCCGACGCCTGCTCGGCGAGCCTGGTCTTCCCCACCCCGGCGGGGCCGGTCAGGGTGATCATCCGCGCACCTTCGCGCAGCAGGATCGCGATCCTGCGCAACTCCTCCTCCCGGCCCACGAATTCCCGCGCGCGCCGCCCGGTAGAACTCTGCACAGCACCCTCCACTGAAGTATTCGGAAATTCGGCGACATCCGTGTCCGGGAATTCGTGCCCGGCAACGGCTCGCAATTCGCCGGAGAGGTATTACCCACCGGATCGAAATTCGCCGAGAAAGTATTCGACGACCCCGAATCGGTGGGTACCATCTCGAAGCTTTTCTGCACCCGGATATCAGTGACCTGTTCCGCGAACTTCCGCCGACGTGCCATGGAAAGGAGCTGCCATTTCCGACGAAACCGTACTCATGACAACTCCCGAAGTAGTGGCTACCTTGTCGATATTCAAGCCGACAGCCGACTGTGCGGGCAAGTAGGGGAAACCCTATATATAGAGTAGAACCGAGGTAATTCGCCGGCGGCCGAACCGCGCCGAACAGCGGAATCCGTCCGCCGGGTATACACCGGGGTTGTTGCGTGGGCTCCGGTACGCGAGCAGGTGCAGGCGTCGATCGGCGCGTGATCGCGCCCCCTGCATCAGTTCGGTCGCCGCTGCTATCGCCCCGTCCGGCTACCGCACACCCTATGGCTTTTGGCCGAGTCCAGCTGATCCGAGGCCGCTTCGATACTGTTCGGATCCACCAGCGGCCCGTCGCACTGCGCGACCGGACGAGATCTGCCCCGGCTCCACCGCTGCGGCCCACCGGCGGCTCGCGGGACCGGCGGCCGAGAAGCCGAGGGACCGTACTTCGTCCGCGGATCCGCGGGATCGGCGTTTCTGGACCGCGCGGGTATCCCCCGGCATTACCCTGAGGCGATGCGCCCACGGCTCCGTCGGTTCTGTGTAGCCTCCCTCATCGTCCTCGTTTCGACCGTGATGTTCTGTTCGCATTCCGCTGCCGCACCGCAACCCGCCGCGGGGCTACCCCGATTGGACGGCGGGTTCCTCTGGGGCGTGGCATCCTCCGGGTTCCAGTCCGAAGGACATGCGCCCGACAGCAACTGGACGCGGTACATCGCGGCGAACCCGGCCTATGACCGCCTCGGGGACTCGGTGGATTTCTACGGCCGCTACGAATCCGATATCCGCCTCGCCGCGGACCTCGGCGTCCGGGTGTTCCGGATCGGGGTGGAATGGGCACGTCTGCAGCCGGCCCCGGGGGTCTGGGACGAGCATGCCTTCCGGTTCTACGACTCGGTCGTCGCGAGCATCGTGCGGGCCGGTATGCGACCGATGATCACCCTCGACCACTGGGTGTATCCGGGTTGGATCGCCGACCGGGGCGGCTGGCGCAGCCCGACCATCGTCGAGGACTGGCTGGCGAATATGCGTGCCGTCGTCGACCGGTACGCCGCTCACGACCCGCTGTGGGTCACCGTGAACGAACCCGTCGCCTATATAGCCCACGAGACCGGCCGCGGCAACGCCGACGCCGGCCAGATGCTGGACCGGATCGCGCAGGCGCACAACAGTATCTACGACCACATCCATCATGTCCGGCCGAACGCTCAGGTCACCAGCAATGTCGGCTACGTCGCCGGTGCGGAGGACCGGATCAACGGCGCCCTCGTCGATCGAATCGCCGCTCGTCTCGACTACATCGGAGTCGACTACTACTGGGCCTACGACCCGGCCCGGACGATCATCGAATACCTCGGCGGTGCCGTTGGATCCGCGACCCCGCCCGGACCCACGATCTGGGAGCTCCCGATCCGTCCGGAAGGAATCTACTTCGCTCTGCGGCACTATGCCGACCGCTTCCCGGGTAAGCCGCTCTACATCGTCGAGAACGGTATGGCCACCGACAACGGGCGTCCACGCGCCGACGGCTTCACCCGCAGTGCCCATCTCCAGGACACCGTCTACTGGATCCAGCGCGCGGAGGCCGACGGTATCGACGTGATGGGCTACAACTACTGGAGTCTCACCGACAACTACGAATGGGGCAGCTTCCGTCCGCGGTTCGGCCTGTACACCGTCGACACCACCACCGACCCGAGTCTCACTCGGCGCCCGACCGACGCCGTCGCCACCTACACCCGGACCATCGCCGAAGGCGGCGTCCCCGGCGACTATCTACCCACCCACGGCGTGGCACCCTGTTTCCTCATCGACCCCCCGGCCAGTTGCCTGCGCCCCGTACCCTGACTGAATCGCACCACTCCTGCGCCGGCGAGGGTGACATGCACGTTGAACCCGTGCACCTCCGTGGCCTCGGGGTCGTCGGTATTGCCGGGGAAGTCGGTGTGCGGGAAGGAATCTCCGATGCCCGCCGCGACTCCGCCCTCCGGTGCCTGCAATCGCGCGGCCACTACGTCGTCACGTCCGGTGATGGTCTGTACGGTCACGTCCATCACGTCACAGACGCCACGGGGATAGACCATTCCACTGCGCATGCCATAGGGCAGCACATGGCCGAGTTCGACGTTCTCTATGCGTGCGAGCTCATCCTGGGCCCGTGGTGCGACCGCCGCCACGATGGGTGCGACGTCGCTACTGTCGAAGACATTCGAAACATGGACTGCGACCGGTTCGTTCAAAGAGTTGACGACCACCGTGGCCTGGAACCGCTGTGCCGTCAGGGCCGCCGCGATTCGCTCCACCTGCGCGGAGCCGGCATTCGATTCCAGTGGCGGCACGTGGTTCTCGGCCATGGCTCATGGTATGACACAGTTCACAGCGTTCTCCGCCTTGGGAATTCGGTTCGGTCGCCACGGGCCGGGTCGGTCCGACAGGTCATACCCGCCACCACCAGTCGATCGACGAGAGTCCGGGGGCATCGGGTCCGGAATCGGTGGGGGAGTCGTCGATGGTGAAACGGTCGGCCACGGTGCGCCCGTCGACTGTGTACCGTTCCACGCCGAGTGCCCAATCGAGGTTGCCGCGGACCACATGCCGGAGACCGTCGAGATAGTGACGGGTGTCTTCGCTCAACCCGCTGGTCTGTGTTCCGGCGGCGAGGAACCGGCACATGATCCGGTCGCGCAACCGCACGGCTCGTGTGACGGCCTCGTCCGGCCCGCAGCCGTGGCGCGCCGCGATCACCGTCAGCAGATCGTATTGGTTGCTCTCGTTCAGGGCCACAGTCTTGGGGTGGGAGTGCAGGTCGTTGTCCAGTGCCGCGAGCAGACGCGTCATCTCGGTCAGGGCCCGAACCCGTGGCAGCTCCAGCTCCGCCGCCGGGGGTTCGTACTCGTTCACCAGTTCTGTGGTGACGGTGACGATCTCGCCCGCCGCGTTGTCGATCCGGACGGCCAGGTACTCGTCGAGGCTCGGCATCCTGGTCGTACTCATCTCGGCGCAGACCCCCGACAGCCAGGCGCGGTGGGCCTGAGTCCAGCGGCGATGCTGCACCGGCGTCACGCGGGCGGCGAACCGTGTCGATATATCGATGAGGCCGCTCACCAGTGGATCCGACTCCACCAGGTTCGATCCGGGTGCCTCCAGCACGCGTACGATCTTGTGGGCATAGGACACGAAACCGGCGAGGTCCGTCGACAGCGGGCCGCGGTCGAAGCGATCGTCGAAGGCGAAGCCCCAGTAGGCCCAATCCGCAGCGATCTGTAGTCGGTCGACACAACCGTGCGGTGCCATTCGCGCCATGAACTCGGCCGATCCGGTCGCGACCAGCGCACGTCCCTGGTGGTGATCGTCCAGGAACGTGCGGCCTCGCAACCACTCGATGGACCGGTTCTCGATCGTGTCCACCGCGGGATGGATACTCGATTCGATCGGGCAGAAGATCCCGGGCAGAGCAGGCTGTTCGAGGGACGTCACCGGTGATCTCCCGCCGCCGCCCGAGCGCCGCCCCGACCGGCGGATCGGACGCGTATCCGCAATTCGCGGAGGCGCAGAGCCATCGCCACCGCGGGACGGACCTCCTTGCCGACTCGATGGCGGATTCGCCACCGGCCGGCGATCGTGGCGAGGGCCAGTGACAGTTCGGTGACCGCGAAGGCCTCGCCCGCGCATCGCCGTGGACCGGCGCCGAATGCCATGAACGCCCGGTGCCGCCTCGGTGGTTGCGGGAGGTCCCATCGGTCGGGATCGAAGCGATCAGGGTGCTCATAGAGATCGTTGCGACGGTGCAGCAGGTACGGGCTGTAGATCAATGAGGTGCCGGCGGGTAGGTCGTGGCCGCCCAGCCGGGTATCGGCGGTCACCGTTCTGGTGAACAACCAGCCGGGCGGATAGAGCCGCAGTGCTTCGGCGATGATATGGCCCGTCAGCGGCAGGTCGGGCAGGTCGCGGCAGCGGGCGGGGGCACCGTGGAGGACTCGCTCCGTTTCCTGATGCAGGCGTTCCTCGATGTCGGGATGGGTCACGAGCAGATGTAGTGCCCACGTGAGAGCGCTCGCGGTGGTCTCTGATCCGGCGATGAAGAAAGCGGTGAGCTGATCGCAGATCTGGCTGTCGGTCATGCCTGCGGTGGTGGTCGTTCCGTCGGGGATCCGGGCCGCGAGCATGGCCGACACCAGATCCCCGCGGTCGGTGCCGTCTATCCGCCGTTGCGCGACAATTGTCGCCATCAACTCGCGAAGACTCGCGTGCGCTCGCCCGTAGCGGCGATTCCCCGGCGTGGGTACCCGATTCAGCAGCGGCGGCATCAGCATCCGCCGGTACAGCCCGTCGACGACCACCGTGACATCGTCGAGTGCCCGGTCGCGGACGTGCGGTGCCAGCGCGCCGGAGAACATGGTCGCCATCAAGGTCTGGGTGGCCAGGCGCGATGTCTCGGCCGACATGTCCACGACCTGACCGTCGCGCCACGCGGCCGTCATCGCGTCGGCCTCGGCCGTCATCGCTCGGCCGTAGTTTCCGAGCCGTGAGTGGCCGAACGTCGGCTGGATCAGGCGGCGTTGCCGGCGATGCATACTGTGCGGGCAGGTGATCACGTTGTCGCCCACCACCTCCCGCGCGGTGTCGAACAGCGGGCCACCCTTGTCGAAGGTGTGATCATCCCGAAGCACTCGATCGGCCAGGTCCGGGTCACACACCACGACCGCGGTCCCGGGACCGATCCGTATCTTCACGAGATCCTCGCCGGCATCGGCCAGAGACGACAGGAATGCCAGCGGATCTCGCAGCAACGCGACCGCATGACCGACCGGCCGGAACGCCCCCGGCGCCGGCGGAACCCCTGACTCAGCCATTGCGCACGACCGACCGACGGCGAGACCGGGTGGGCGCGCTCGAGCTACGCCCGCGGGCGCTCCCGCCTCGCTCGACCGATCTGTGCACGACCGGCCGTTGCCCGTGCAGATCGAGCAAGACGGGCGGAAGCCCAGGGCCCCGGCTCCGCGGCCGGCGGAAAACCGCGCCCCGTTCGTGGCCGAGCGGGACAGCGGCCGCTCCCGGCAGGCCTTCCGCCGAGTCGCGTTCGCCGGGCAGCTGCCCGTGGGCCGGTGGCAGTACTTCGTTCATCGCAGACACCGTTTCTGTCGTGCCGGTCGGCTCGACAACGCCTCTGCCTCGCCCGCCGGCACACCTCTTCCGATCCCCGCAGCGCGGGGGCCGGTCTTCGATCTTCCGAGTCCCGGACGGAGCTGCCGACCGGGTTTCTCGCAGGCCGCACCGCACACTTCGGCGTGCGGTGCGCGACCACACCCGGCGAGAACCCCTCGATCCCGCCACGTCGCAGCCGCCGAACACCGACGGATCGAGGATCGCCGGATAGGTAGAAAAGGCACATCGGCAGTCGGGCTGCCGGTAACCGGGTACGGCCGGTAGCGGTCCCGGCCCGTGAGGGTTCACGCCGGTGCCGGGTTCGACACAGGCGCTGCTGCCACCCGGCCGGCGCCCGAGTACAGGTCGATGGCATTTCCGATCGGTCGGCAGCCGGCGCGGCCGTGCTATCGAGCGCTTACGTATCGGGCCGCACCGGTGAGACCGGACCGGCGGCCGTCCCCGTGGCGCGGCGGGTACCACCACCGCGTCGCGGTCGCCGAACCCCCGCGATCACGTCGAAGTCCTTCGATACCAACATTTTTGCGGGCGCGGGGTGACAGACTGACCGCCGGTGTTCGTAGATGACCGATCCAGCAAGTCAGGAGCGCGCTCGTGCCACGTGAAATCGACTCGGCTGTCTTCCCGCATCTGGAGGCGGACCTGAACCGCGTCCGCGACATTCTCGGACCTGTTCGCCTGGAGAACAGACCGGAACTGACCGCACTCACAGACGAAGGGCCGGGCACTTCGCGCCGTCTGGTCCGCCCGACTCTGACCCTGCTGTCGTACTATCTGCTCACCGATCCCGAGGCGCCGGCGGTCGACCGGGCGGTGCGCGCCGCTGCCGCCGTGGAGATGATGCATCTGGGGTCGCTCTACCACGACGACGTCGTCGACCACGCCGATCAGCGCCGCGGTCGTCCCAGTGCCAACGCCGTGTGGGGATCGCATATGGCCGTATTGGGTGGGGACGCGGTGACGTTCTCCGGCCTGCGGATGCTGGCCGAACTCGGCTCCCGCGAGGTTCTCGCGGCGACCATCGCGGGCGAGCAGATGTGCGCGGGCATGGTGATCGAGGCCGCCGACCTCTACGTGGGCTCCCGCAGCGAGCAGTCCTACCTGGACACGATCGACGGGAAGACGGCGGCGGTGCTGTCGCTGGCGTGCCGGGTGGGAGCGATGCAGGCCGGCCGCTCCGAGGACGAAGAAGAGGCGCTGGCGCTGTTCGGCCGGCACTTCGGACTGGCCTACCAGCTGTACGACGACATCCTCGATCTGACGTCGACCGCCGAGGAGATGGGCAAGCCCGTCAATGCGGATCTGCCCGAGGGCATCTACACACTTCCGGTGATCCGCGCGGCCGCCCACAACAGGGAGCTGGCCCGCCTGCTGCGCGGCAGAATGACCGGTGAGCAAGCGGCACGGGCCCGGGAACTGGTCATCGCCTCCGGCGCTGTCGAGGAAGCCCGGACGGTGGCCGAAGAATTCATCGACAAGGCCGCCGACCGGCTCGCCGGTCTGCCCGTTGCCTCGGACACCCGCCGAGGGATCACCGCCTACATCCGGTCCGTCCTCGACCGGCGCCCGTCTCGCCTCGCGGACTCCCCACCCGTCACGCCGGCCCCCGAGGCTCCGGTCGACGACCTGCCACCGCGGGTGGCGGAGTGGTTGTCCGGCTGGTTGGTCGATACCGGCCTCGCGACCTCCGCGGCCGAGGCCGACTATCACCGGTGGACCGGGGCGATCCGGAGCCGGGCACGAATTCTGGCCCCGGCGGCGGACGCGCACCGCGAACAGACCGCATACGGTATGGCCGTGCTGGCCCTGGTGTGGGACGACCTCTTCGAGGATCCGAAGCTCACCGATCCGGAAGATGTGACCGCGCTGCGGCGGGGCATGGTGGCGACACTGCGTCAGGACCCGGAAGCACCGTGGCGGTCCGGCGCGATTCCGACGGCGTGGGCGAGCTTGTGGCCGCGCCTGCGCGAAGGCCGCAGTGCCCGCTGGCAGGAACGGTTCCTCGACGGCGTCGAGGAGTGGTTCGAAGCCGCCGAACGCGAGGCACACCATCGCATAGACGGCCATGTTCCCGCCACGGCCGACTACCTGCCACTGCGGATGTCCACCAGTGGGTTGGAGACCGCCATCGCCGTCATGGAGATGTATCACGACCGGGAACTGCCCGGGAAAGTGCGCAACCACCCCGTCATCCGCCGACTCGAGGAACTCGGTTTCTGGGTGACCTTCGTGGAGAACGACCTGGTGGGGTTGGCGCAGGACGAGGCCGACCGAGTCCCCTACAACCTGGTCAGGGCGGTCCGTCACGAGACGGGCTGTACCCGGAGCGAAGCCGTCGAGCAGGTGCGGCGCCAGGTCGCCGAGCATCGCGCCCAGTTCGAGTCGGCGATCCGCTATGTTCCCACGCTCTTCCGCGTACTTCCCGGCCTGTCGGGCCGGGGGAAGGATTACGCGGAGATGTACGGAAGTATGGCGCGCATGGGGCTTTGGGGACGCGAAAGCGACAGGTACACCACGACGTCGAATTCGGGGGTGGCTGCTGCGGCGCCGGACCTGGAACGCTTGCGCCGTGAGGTCTACTTACGGGCGACCGAACCGGCTGCTGCCGTGCTGTAGCTCCCGTGGCCGGCAGAGACCTTCGTCCCGGGCTGTCCACCACTGCGGACAGCTCGGGGCGCGCGCTCAAGGTTTCGCCGGCTGTCCGGACCTCGCCGGCCCCAGGGCGCGGAATCCGGGGAAGTGAATCCCTCTCGCCGGTCCCAGGGACGAGCGGGTGCGCAGATGGAAAGCGACCAGTCCGGCAAGGGCGCTCGCGGTGAACCAGACGAGTTGCACGGTGAAACCCGCGAAGAGTGTGGTGTCGGCGAAACCGGCCGCGGTCGAGGCCTGCATCGCACCGTAGGAGGGCAGCCAGCGTACGAATTCGCTGTCCGCGCCGCTGCTGGCGATGGGGTTCTGCACTGCCATGTCGAAACAGCTGATCATCGCTATGGCGAACATGCCCTCGACTTCGCGGCGGAGCAGTGCGCCGAGGGCGACACCCAGCGCCCCGTAGGTCATCGCCGCGCAGAACAGCGCCGCGGCGAGCAGGACAGGCCGTTGCGGTGACCAGTAGCAGCAGATGACAGCGGTGGCATAGGCACAGACCCCCGACGAGGCCACCACCAGGCAGGCGATTTTCGCCAGCGCCAGTGCCACCCGCGGAAATCCGGCCATCGACAGGCGCCGGTCGAACGCTCCGCTGCAGAAAGTCGCCGCGAACATCATGAACCCGATGATCAGCGAGACCGCGGTGAGGGCGCCGCTGATCTGGGCGAGCTCGTTGCCGTCGGCGCGCAGCACGAGTCCGGTGTCCCGGAGCCGGAACGGTACCTCGATATCCGTGACGGCCACGCGCACCAGGGTGATCAGCACGGGAACGAAGACGGCCACCAACACCATGGCGAACCGGTTGCGCGCGTGCTCGACGAGGCCGTAGCGCGTCGCGATCAGGAACAGCCGCATACCGTCCCTCATCCGGCTGTCTCCTGTGTGCTCCGGAGGACGCCCTCGTGCAACCGCCACACCTGGTCCAGCTTGTCGGTGTCGTGTGCCAGGTGCGAGACGATCAGCACCGACCGGCCGGTGTCCCGGAATTCCGCGACCAGATCCCAGAAACGCAGATACGTCTCCCAGTCGAAACCCTGATACGGCTCGTCGAGCAACAGGACCTGCGGATCGTGCATCACCGCGAGTGTGAGGTTGAGTTTCTGCCGGGTGCCGCCGCTCAGCGTGCCGACTCGCTCACCGGCGTACTCGGAGAAGCGCAGGACTTCCATGGTGTGCTCGGCCCGCCGCAGGTCCGGGACGGCGTAGGCCGCGGCGAAGAGATCCAGATGCTGGCGGACTGTGAACGCCTCGTTCAGCACCACCTGCTGGGGGCAGTAACCGAACCGCCCACGGTGCCGGATCACCCCGCGGTCCGGTCGCAACTCTCCGGAGAGCACCTTCAGCAATGTCGATTTGCCTACACCGTTCTCACCGACGATTCCTACCAGCGCCCCGGCGGGCAATACGATGTCGACGCCACGCAACACCGACCGCCTGCCGTACGCATGGTGGACGCCCTCCACTTCCATCAACGCCCCTTGTCTTCCGCCGACGTCGTGGCCGATTTGCCGCACGAATGCTATCAACGAACAGTCGGTAACAAGACGAAATCGTCTTCCGCGCACGGCATATGCGACAGATACCGAGTGCGCCGGGCGTGGCCTCCGCCGGAATCGGAGCATATGCACAACACTCTGCGCTCGGGTGGAGCTCCGCGTGCCGGAGCGGCCCGCTCCCATCCGGTCGGCGAAGGCGAGGATTCGGCCGACCGCGCCGTGGCCTGCGTGCGGCTTCGTCGTTCACCCGGCCCTGCCGACCGGCAGGTACGACGGAGGCGGGCGATATCCGCGCCGGCGGCGTGCCACCCGGGGCCGACCAGGCGGGCGCGCCGCCGCTGGGCGGGCCGGCCGCCGGGGACGCGCGCCGGCGAATGCCTCGTCCGATATCCGCGACTCGCCTGCCGGGGCGGACCGATACCGCGCTGTGTGTCCGCGGTGCTGGGCAGCGGATGTGGTGACGGTGACATCGGGCCGATATCCTGTGCATATCGTGGGGAGGCCGACCATGGACTGTCCGCCGCAGATATCGCATCCGAGCGCCACCGCGGATCTGGAATTCCGCCCGTGGTCGTTGTCACCGGCAGACCTCGGGCTCGTGCAGGAGGCGTCCGCCGACGACCTGATTCCCATCGAGACGGCGTCGGCGGACTTCTCGCGTGCCGCCGCGACACGGTTCATCGAACGCCAGTGGCGGCTCGCGGCCGATCGAACCGGGTACCCGATGGTGATCGTCCGGCGAGGGGACAACACCCCGCTGGGAAGTATCGGCCTGTGGTTGAAAGATATCGGCGAAGGCCGCGCATCGCTCGGCTACTGGGTGGTCCGCTCCGCCCGCGGCCACGGCGTCGCCGCGCATGCGCTGGCCGCGGTGGCCACCTGGGCCCTGGAAGACCTGCGCATCCCACGGCTCCAGCTCTGTGTGGAACCGTGGAACCGCGCTTCGATCCGCACCGCGGAGAAGGCCGGTTTCGAATGCGAAGGGGTTCTCAGGTCGTGGCAGCAGGTCGGCGATCGACGCCGCGATATGCTGATGTACGCGCGCCTGGGGCCGGGAACTCACCCCGAGCCGGATCGGGCTCGCACCGGTCGGACTCCGATGGTTGCTCGGGGTTCCTGGCCCGTTCCAGCGCATCGGGACGGTGGGCGTTGATCGCGGGTGATCATGAATCGTCAACTGCCGACACCGTCTTCGGCGGGTCCGCCGTTGCCGGAGGTGCTCGCCTCGCGGTCGACCTCCACGGGCTCCGCTTGTAAAATATTCGGGACTACGCATGATCTGCGTGTGTACGCACGGCCAGTGATCAGGCCCGGTTAGAAAACATCCGATGACTCGCTCACCCTCTCCATGAGAGGACCGGCCGATGAGATTTGCAGAGATGCGCCGGTTCCGGCGTGATCCGCTGGGTTTTCTGGAGAACCTGCGCCGGACCAGCCCGGTAGAGGTGTTCTGGCTGCCGTGGGGCGGGTGGTGTGTCGGCGATACGGGCTTGGCGCTGACGGTATTGACCGACCGCGCTTTCAATGCGGGGATGTCCGGGTTCTTCGGTTCCATGTTGCCCTCGCGGTCCGCGCAGATCGACTTCGGCCGGGCGGCGCGCGCGATGCTGCGGACCCATACGCCCGAGTATCGTGAGTCCCTGGCGGTGGCGGTGAGCGAGATGCCCGCCGTCACCCGCTGGCCGGCGGCCGGGGTAGAGCTGGTGTATCGGTGTACGGCGGACATGCTGCTGCATCCCGAGGGATCCCCCGAGTTGCGACGGTTACTGGAGCGGAACGCGCGGGTGGGCGCGCTCCGCCCGGCCCGAATGGTGGAGCGGGCGCGGGCGCAGGTGCTGCGCGCCGAGCTGTCCACCGCGTTGAACGAGCAGATCCGGGACCGGCTCGGCGCCACCGGCTGCACAGCGGAAGCCGAGCCACGGGATCTGCTCGATGCCGTGATCGGTGCCTGTCCCGACGGCGTCGCCGATACAACGGTGGCGCAGCTGTACGGGCTGATGTTCCGGTCCATTGTGGGACCGCTGGGCTACTCGCTCGCATGGTCGCTGCTGCTGGGCGGTCTCCACTCTCCCGGCGCACCGTGGCCCTGGCCCGTCGACCGGGTGGTACGTGAGGCCCTGCGGCACCGGCCGGTCTCCTGGATGGTCAGCCGTTCCGTACCCTGCCCCGCCGAGTTCGGGGGGATCGCCTTCCGGACCGGCGACCAGCTGTCCGTCAGCCCCTACCTGCTCCATCACGACAGGGATCGCTGGACCGAGCCGTGGGAATTCCGGCCCGACCGCTGGAACGGGCCCGGCGAGCACGGCCCCTTCGTGCCCTTCAGTTCCGGGCCCTTCACCTGCGCCGGAGCCGCGGTCGCCCACGATCTGGTCACCGACGCGGCCACAACTCTCACCGAGAACACCACTGTGCGCGTCATCGGCGGCGGTGACACCCGCCCGATCGTGACGAATGCCGCGACCCCCAGGCCATTCGTCCTCCGGCGTACGTCCACAACCCCTGCCCGCGCCCGACCGAGCCCCAGGGAGGAGGTGAGATCATGATCAAGGCATTGCGGTTCATCATCATCAACAAGCCGACCCGTTCATGGAACCCCGCGGAATACGGTTGATCCGGTGATCACGGAGGGTTCTGCTACCGGCTGGATGGCTCGAACACCGTGCGTAAGGGTATGAGAGCCACCCGGTCGGCGACCCATCGTGATCCGACGCCGGGGTGGCTGCCGAAGCGGCCGGTGTCGGTTCGACAGTGCCGACCACCGCGTGGTGTGACCCGGTGCCGCGCGACGAGGAACCGTCGTCTGATCGGTTGCCCTGCGGTATGCCTCCCCGGCGCGGTTCCGTCGCCGGCGGTGGCACCCACATCGAATCCACCCTGCTCGCTGGACGGGTGCCGCGCGCGCCGCTCCCGAACTTCCGCCCGGGAGAACTACGCGTAGCTGCTGGCCCACCTGGCTCTGCGCACCGCCGTCACCGACACCACCCGAGCCGCCGGCGTGATCTCGCCCGGTGATTCCTTCGGTGGCCGGGCGGTCCGTGCCCCGATCGAGAGGGTCTCGACTTGAGCGAACTTTCTCGCCGTGATCTGTTCAGGACATCTGCCGCCGCCGGAGTCGGAGCGATCGTCGCCTCGGGTCTCACGGGCCCGGGCGTGCCGGATGTCGCACTCCCGAACGGCCCGGGAGTGGTGGCCGCGGGCCACCCGGGTAACGGTCCGGGATGCCCGCCCGCCACCTTGACCGGCAGCATCGTCCGCCCCGGTGACGCGTCGTACACGGAGGCGCGACTCGGCTGGGACCAGCTCTTCTCCCACTATCCGCTGGCCATCGTCTTCGCCGCGGAAACCCGGGACGTGGTGAACGCTCTCACGTGGGCGCGGCAGCACAATGTCGCGCTGCGGGTGCGCAGCGGCCGCCACGCCCTCGAAGGCTGGTCGAACGTCGACAACGGCATCGTGATCGATGTCAGCCGGATGAAGTCGGTCCGGATCGACCCCGGCGCTCGTCTCGCGACGGTCGGCGCCGGGCTGACCCAGTTGGAAGTGGTGACGACACTGGCGAAGCAGGATTTCGCGGTCACCACCGGAAGCGAGGGCAGCGTCAGCGTGTGCGGTGCGACGCTCGGCGGTGGCCTCGGCCCCCTCAACCGCTGGCTCGGCATGGCCTGCGACAGCCTCGTGGCCGCCGAAGTCGTCGTCGCGTCGGGTGACGACTGCGCCGAGGTGATCGACGCGGACTCCGAGCACCACCAGGACCTGCTCTGGGCGCTGCGCGGGGCGGGAAACGGTAACTTCGGGATCGTCACACAGCTCACCTACGCGGTGCATCCGCTCGCGGGTCTGGCCGGTGTGCAGGCGACATGGGATGGACTCGGAGATCTGTCCGAGGTCTTCGAGGCATGGCAGCATACGGTACCGTCCGCCGACGACCGGCTCGGGTCCGAGCTCGAGATCCACCGGTCCCGGATCCTGCTGTCCGCGTGGCTCGTGGAGGGGTCGGCGGCACAGGCCTCGGCGATGCTGGCTCCGGTGCTGTCGGTCGGCGCGCCCGACGTCACGGTGCAGGTCGGTAACTGGGGCGACCTCTTCGCGGGTGCCCAGCTCCCACTCGAGCAAGAGCCCGCGAATTGGAAGTTCTTCTCGCAGTTCGCCGAAGAACCGTTCCCGCGGAAGGCGATCGACATCGTCGGCGACTTCATGCGAAACGCTCCTACCGAGCAGAGCAACTACTTCGTCGACGCATTCGGCGGGGCGATCCGGCGGGAACCCCTCGGCGGCAGCGCTTTCGCGCATCGTGACGCGCTGTTCTACGGCGAGATCGGCGCAGGCTGGGGGTCTCGTTCGACACAGCCGGGCGTCGACGATCCGCTGACCTCGCAGGCCCAGGCCTGGACCGCCGAGTTCAGCCAGGCGCTGCGACCCTACGTGAACGGCGCCTATGTCAACGTGCCGAACGTCGGAATGCAGGAGTGGGAGAACGCCTACTGGGGGAGCCGTGGCTTCGAGCGGCTGCGGAAGATCAAGGCGAAGTACGACCCCGGCAACGTCTTCCAGTACGCGCAGAGCATCCCGCCCGCGACACCGTGACGACACCGCTGCCCCGATCCGCGGACCCGCGGCGGCCAGGCTACGCCACGGTGCCGGCGTCGACCGCGCACCGCGCATTGCGGACGAGGGCAGCGGACTCGCCGGGACGTTCCGGAAGCCGGGCGGTGGTGTCGGCCGGGTGGAATCCCGCGCCGTTATTTCGGCGGAAATGTGACATTTAAATTGTGATTCGGAGACTTACCGTTTCGCATTATCGGGACGAAGTCGTTCCTACGGACAGAATTAGGCGCGCGCGTCCGGTGGTAGCCACCGGTCCATGGAATCCGTTGTGAAAATGCGTTTTTGGTCACATTCGCCGGAGTATGCTCCTGGCCTGCGCGTTTGCCCGCTCGGTGGCGCTCGCCGACGGATCCGGTGTGGCTCGCGGTGACCGATCACAGTGACCTCCCGCTTGCGGCTGTTCCGTCACGCCAATACTGTTCTGACACAGAAGATGTCCCAAATAGGACGACTTCTCGGTTCTGTCGCTGTTGTATTCATTGGAGTTCCCGGCATTGACCAAGTCCATCCCGTCGACCGAGGCCGGCACCGCCGGATGCCCCTACTCCCAGCCCGTCCGGCCGTCCGGCCCGCCTCGGGAGGCCCTGTACACCGAGGAGTATGCCGCCGATCCGCATCGTGTCTTCGACCGGATGCGGCGTCGGCACAAGACTCTCGCGCCGGTGGAACTGGCTCCTGGCATTCCGGCCACCCTGGTGATCGGATACCACACCGCCATCCGGATTTTCAACGATCCCGACCATTTCCCGGCCGATGCGCGCTCGTGGGAGAAGACCGTTCCGGCGGACCATCCACTCATGCCCATGATGGCGTGGCGGCCCAATGTGATGCGCAGCACCGGGTCCGAACACGCCCGGTACCGTCAGGCGATCGCGGCCGCCCTCGACGGGGTCGACCTGTTCTCCATGCATCAGGATGTCGAAGCGGTCGCCTCCCCGCTGATCGACGCCTTCTGCCTGGACGGCGAAGCCGAGATCATCGGCCAGTACGCTTTCCCGTTGACGTTCCAGGTGCTCAATTCCATGCTGGGCTGCCCGCCGGATATCGGGCAGGAGATCGCCGGCGGTATGGCCGCCATGTTCGAAGGTGGCGCCGCCGCCACCGACGCGGACGCCAGAATCAACGAAGCACTCCTGGAGCTGGTCACCCTCAAGCGTGCCGAACCGGGCCGCGACATCACCTCTCGCCTGCTGGCCCATTCGGCGCGGCTCGAGGACGCGGAGATGGTGCACCAGTTGGCTGTGCTCTACGGGGCGGGAATCGAGCCGCTGACCAATCTGACGGTCAACACTCTGCTCCTCATGATCACCGACCCCCGGTTCACCGGCACCGCGTCACCCGGCGCGGCCCCGACGACCCGGGACGCGCTCAACGAGCTGCTGTACACCGATCCGCCGATGGCGAACTACTGCCTCAGCTATCCGCGGCAGCCGATCATGCTCGACGGCGTCTGGTTGCCGGCTCATCAGCCGGTGATCGTCGGGATGTCGGCATGTAACAACGATCCCGCCATCCACTCGGGGCAGTACACCGACAACAACGCGCACCTCGCATGGGGGTCCGGCCCCCATACCTGCCCGGCCAGGTCGATCGGCTACATGGTTGCCCAGAACGCAATCGATCAGTTGCTCGACGCGCTCCCCGAAATGCGGCTCGCCTGCCCGGTCGAGCAACTGCACTGGCGGCCGGGGCCTTTCCATCGGGCACTCACGGCGATGCCGGTGATATTTCCGCCCTCTCCGCCGCTCGGTCGGTGATGTCGCTGCCCGTCGGAACCCACGGTGTGACCCATGGGTCACACCGTGTGCCGAGGCTGTGTGGTGCGGGTTCACAAGATCGTGGGCACACTCCGGACGCCGCTGTGGGAGTAAGTTCGCCTTCCTGAAAAACGCTGTGCCGCAAGATATTCTGAGATCACCGGGCTGAGCCAGAAAAATGCCAGGGATGGGGCGTATGGGTCGCGCCATGGCCGAGTTCTATCCTAGAATTATTTCTGGCGCTAACGAGTTCAGTACCACTTAAGACCGCTCAGTATCCGCGTTCTCACTACACCCCATGCCGACCCGCTGGTTCGGCAGCGCATCGGCAACACTGCCAGTTCTCGGGCGTGTTCGATCAGCCGATGGCATCTAGCAGCGCGTGCAGACCCTGCCGCATCGCACCGAGGAGGATGTCGTGGCTCAACCCGTTTTTCTGGATGTCAGGCCAAGCAAGGAACGCATTTTAACCCGAGCATTCGAACTCGCGCAAGAGGATCCGGCATTGGCCGCACGTTTGATGCGCGTGAACGACGTGGCCCGGGGCACCCGGACAGTGGAGGTCTGGGTGACCGACGCGTGCAACCTGCGCTGCAAGGGGTGCTGGTTCTTCGAGCACGATATGGACAAGCAGAGTATCGAGATTCGTGATCTGGATACGATCCGAGCGTTCGCCGAAGACCTGCGCGACAGCAAGAAGATCACCAGCACGCTGTTGATCGGCGGTGAGCCGGCACTGGTGCTGGATCGAGTCCGTGTATTCGCCGAGACGATTCGCCATGTCACGGTGGTGACGAACGGGACGCGACCGATTCCCTACGAGGGACTGGAAGATCTCGCCATCGCGGTATCGCTGTGGGGCGGGGGACCGGTGGACGACGAGCTGCGTGGCCACGGGCCCAACGGCCGGCGGATCAGCGGCTTGTTCGGCACGGCGCTGCGCACCTATTCCGGCGACCCGCGGGCCACCTGGGTCTACACGCTCAGCGAAGCCGGGATGCCCTACCTCGAGCGCACCGTCGAAGCCATCGCCCGGAACGGCAACCAGATCAACTTCGGTTACTACAGCGACAACGGCACCGATCCCACCGCGCGACTACGCAACGAAGAACGGGCGATCGAGGAAATGACCCGCATGCGCGAGACCTACCCCGACACTGTCATCGGTGACCCCTACTACTTCCGCACCTTGGTGACCGGCCGCACGCACTGGGGCACCTTCGGCGCGGAGACCTGCCCCAGCATCAGCAACGATCACCCGGCCCACGCCCAGCGCCTGACCGAGGGACATCCGATCGTGGGCCGCTTCAACGCGTACCGCACCGATCACAGCGTGCAGTACTGCGCCACCACCGGAGATTGCGACAACTGCCGGGACAGTCAGGCCGTATGGAGCTGGTTGCTGGTCAACATGCATCGCTTCCTGGGCGATCTCGACCAGCTGGACACCTGGGTCACGTTGGCCGAGAACTTCTACCGTCAGTACTACTGGTCCAGCTATCATCCCGCGCGACAAGCGCCCGCCGAGTCGGCCGTCGGCGCATAGGACGGGGCGGTACCCGGCCATGGCAACCATATCCCTGGAGAAGGCGCGCCTCTTCTCGGATGTCCTGTGTGGTGACCCCGGCGCCCGGATCCTCTGGGCCCGGCCCGGGGCCGACCGGCATCGCGAGTACGAGAAGGTCCGCGCCCGAGGCGCGCTCACCGCGAGCCGCCGCGGCCTGCTGTTCACCGCCTCCCACCCGCTGTGCCACCGAATCCTCACCAGTGGCGACTTCGGGCCGGCGCCCATCGGCGCGTCGGCCCGCCGTCGCAACGCGACCGGTGACACCACGCTCGTCCACCCGGTCGACGACTCCTTCCTGAAGTCTGAACCACCCCGCCACACGGAGCTGCGATCCCTGGTCGCCGCCACATTCCATCGACGCGAACTCGCCGACCTCGCGCCCCGCATCGAGAAGATAGTCGAGCACCGCCTGAACGAACTTCCGCGCGGCCGGGCCACAGACCTGATCACCAACTACGCCGAGGCCGTGCCCATGGCGATGATCTCTCATCTCCTCGGACTGCCCGATACGGAGGCTCCACGTTTCGCCGCCTGGGGACACGTGCTCGCCTCACTGCTGGACGGCGCCAGAACAGCGCAGGAACGCCAGCGTTCCCGGGCACTCGTCACGGAGATGACGGCCTACTTCAAGGAGCGCCTGGACCACGCCGACCCACAGGGCGCCGGGCTCATCGCCGCTCTGGCGCAGCAATGCCCGGACCGGCTGACCCTGCGCGAGGCCATCGCCACGTGCAGCATGCTGTTGGTCGGCGGTTTCGGCACCACCACACATCTGCTCGGGAACACCTTGCACACGCTGCTGCGGCAGCCCGAGCTCCGGCCGGCCGACGGCGACTACACGGCGGTGATCGAGGAATCCCTGCGCTACGACGCCCCCGTCCAGTACGTCGTCCGGGTCGCCAAGTCCGATACCCGGCTCGCGGGCCGGGCGGTCGCCGCGGGTACGCCGATCGTGCTGTTGCTCGCCGCCGCGAACCGGGATCCGGAAATCTTCACGGACCCACACGTATTCGATCCGCGACGCCGGGAACCGCATCGCCATCTCACCTTCGGCGCCGGCATCCATTTCTGTATCGGCGCCGCGCTGGCCCGCGCCGAAGCTGCCACCGCTGTCCAGCGGTTCTTCGAACGGTATCCGAACCCCCGCATCGCGGGAGAACCCTCCCTCTTGGATTCCCGCGCGCTCCACGGACTGCGTCGACTACCCGTCGTTCTCGACAGCTGACGGTGCGGCGGGAGGGTGGTTCCGGTGGTCGCGTATGACCTCCGCCCCGCCGACCCGGAACTTGCCGAGCCGCCACCGTCCTGGCCTCGACGTGTCGTACCACCGCCACGGCGGTTCCCGCCACGACGCCTGCGCCGAGTCCGCCGATAGCGCCGCACGCGTCGTCGGCGGCACCGCGTGGTCGCCGGGCCGTGGTGTGCCGTGTCCGGTCAGACGTCGTCGATCCGGAAGAGCACACACCGGCCGGCCAACGCGGCGAACTCATCCGGATCGTCGCTGGTCACCACGCCGGATTTGATCATGACCGGGACACCCGTGGGTACCAGCCGCGGGAACTCCCGCAGCACCGGTTCGCTCTCGCCCGCCGGGATCTCCACCAGGCGCACGACGCGTCGGCGCCGTCGGAGTGTCAACTCCGCTGTGTCCGCGGCCTGTACGTTCTTCACCCAGTCCGCGCCGGGAATCCCGCCGAGAACGTATTCGGCGCCCTGATATTCGAACGGAGTCACCGGTGTGGTCCGGGGTTTCCCCGACTTCCGCCCAGGCACGGTGAGCAGCGCCATCGGCAGCGACACACCCACCCGGCCGATGGCGATCATCGCCCGGTTCATCGGTTTGAGCCAACGGGGAATTCGGACGCCGCCCTGGTCTGCCACGGTGTTCTCCTCGGGAAATCCGGTGTCGACGGCACGCGCCGAGATGAGCGGCCGGGGCCGAGATCATACCGCGGTGCGGTCACCACACCGCTCGGTGGACCGCCCGGCTCAGGAGCGTGGGGTCCGGGTGACGGCGCCGAACGCTCTCGTTCCGAGCACGGCTGTCGGGCCGGCGCGAGATCCGGGGGCGCAGCTCGCGGTTCCCGCCGAGTGGCCGGTGTCTATGCCCGGTGACCGGTGGAATTCGGTCTTCCGCTGCCCGGCAACCGTGTCGCTGTCTCGCCGCGGACATGTCCGACGAGCCGGCGGAACACGCACACGAGATCCGCGGAAATGCCTGTGGGCGAACACAAGACTGCGCGTTGCAGATCGAAAACGAAGTGATCAATTCCGAGCGGTCGGTTCGGACCGGGCCTCTTCCTCGAGTAGTCTCGCCTCGGGCGTCCGGGGATGCGGCAGAGCCGCCTCGGAGCGCCACATCCGCCTGCGCATATGGAGTGACACAGTTGTTTTCGCCCCCGCACGACGCTCAGTCCACCGTACTTCCGCTCGTCCACGGATCACCACAGAGCACCGATGGGCCCCGTATCCCGTTCTACGCCGACGAGATCGCCCAGGAACCGCACCGCGCCTATCGCGAAATGCGCCGCCGATACGGCGCGTTGGTGCCGGTCGAATTGGCTCCCGGCGTCCCGGCGACACTCGTCGTCGGCTATCACACCGCGGTGCGCATCCTCAACGACCCGGAGCACTTCCCGGCGGATTCCCGTATCTGGCAGCGCGATATCCCGCGTGATTGCCCCGTCCTCCCGCTACTGGAATGGCGCCCCTCGGCCGTCCGGAACTCCGGTTCCGTGCACGCGCGTTACCGGCAGGCAACCGTCGCGGGGGTGGGCGGGGTCGATCTGTTCTCGATACACAGCCGAGTGGAACGGATCGCCGTGCCGCTCATCAATGCCTTCTGCGCCACCGGTTCGGCGGAACTCATCGGGCAGTACGCGTTCCCGCTGACCTTCGCGCTCCTCAACGACATACTGGGCTGTCCGGCCGAGATCGGTCAACGCGCGGCGGCGGGCATGGCCGCGATGGTCGAGGGAACGGGCGCGGACGCCGGCGAAGGCGGTGCCACCCTGGAACAGGCCATGGCCGATCTGGTGAACCTGAAAAGGAGCAACCCCGGTCAGGACATCGTGACCCGGATGGTGCAGGACCCGGCGAACCTCGACGACGAGGAGATGATGCACAACGTACTCAGCTTCTACGGCGCCGGGATCGAACCGCTGCAGAACCTGATCGTCAATGCGCTCCGGCTGATACTCACCGACGAGCGTTTCGCGGGCGGCATACTCGGCGGCAGCCTGTCGACCCGGGACGCCGTGGACGAGGTGCTGTTCACCGACCCGCCGGTGGCCAACTACGCGGTCTCCTTCCCTCGCCAGCCGGTGCTGATCGACGGCGTCTGGCTACCCGCCCACCAGCCGGTGATGATCAGCCTCGCCGCGTGCAACAACGATCCGGCCATCGATACCGGGGCGTACACCGACAATCGTGCCCATCTCGCCTGGAGCATCGGAGCGCATACGTGCCCGGCGAAAGAGGTGGCCTACCTGGTGGCGCAGGAGTCGATCGACCAGTTGCTCGACGCCCTGCCCGAACTGCGCCTCGCCGTACCGGCCGAGGAGCTCACCTGGCGCTCCGGGCCCTTCCAGCGCGCGCTCACCGCACTGCCGGTGAAGTTTCCCGAATCCGCGCCGCTCACGATCTAGCTTCCGGAGTTCCGCCCGGTCGGTCCCGATCGGCTCGGCCCGGGTCTGCGATCCGAGCGCGGAACGTGGAGACGATCTCGGCCGCACCGATGAATTCCGGGTGGATCCGTGGTCGGTACCTCTGGATACACCGGCAGCGGTGGGTCAGGGCAGAGGCCATCCGGGCAGCGGTCCGGCGGATGAGTGGGAGGCGCAGTGAGCAATACCAGGGTGTTGGTGGCGGGGGCGAGTATCGCGGGGCCCGCGCTGGCCCACTGGCTGCACCGGTGGGGAGCCGAGGTGACCGTGGTGGAGCGGGCCCGCGCGCTGCGTCCCGGCGGCCAGGCGGTGGACGCGCGCGGAGTGACCAAAGAGGTCATCCGGCGGATGGGACTGGACCCGGCGGTGCGTGCGGCCTGTACCCGGACCCTCGGCGCGCGCACCGTGGACGCGGACGGCACCGTGCTGGAGACCTTTCGCGTGGACGACGACGGTGGCGACGGATTCATCGCGGAGATCGAAATCCTGCGCGGTGACCTCTCGCAGGTGCTCTACGACGACACCCGCGACGACGCCGAATACATCTTCGGCGATCGGATCGCCGGGCTCACCCAGGACGCCGACGGAGTCGACGTGGTCTTCGCGGGCGGTGGCCGGCGGCGTTTCGACCTGGTGATCGGCGCGGACGGGCCGCATTCGGAGCTGCGCGCCATGGTTTTCGGGCCGCATGAGCAGTTCGTCCGCCGCCTCGGGCACATGCTGGCCTTCTACAGTGTGCCCAACGAGTTCGGGCTGGACAAGTGGCTGATCGAGTACCAGGCGTCCGGCCGCTCGGCCGGCCTGCGCCCCCTCCGGGACGCCACCCGGGCGATGGCCATGTTCTCCTTCCCCGCGGCCGATGTCGACATCGATCACCGTGACATCCCGGCCCAGAAGCGCCTGCTGCGTGAGCGGATGGCCGGTCTGGGCTGGTCGACCCCGGGCATCCTCGCGCATCTGGACGACACCCCGGACTTCTATCTCGACCAGGTCGCCCAGGTCGTGATGGACCGCTGGTCGAGTGGACGGGTCGGGTTGCTCGGCGACGCGGCGTTCAGCTCGTCCCCGATGTCGGGCCAGGGTACCGGGCTGGCCCTGGTGGGCGCGTACGTGCTGGCCGGTGAGCTGGCCGCCGGCGGATGGGATCCGGGGATCGGGTTCGCCGCCTATGAGCGGCGGATGCGCTCGTTCGTCGAGGCGAACCAGGAGATCGCCCGATTGAATGCCCGCAGCCGCGACGTCCGCGGGCCGGAAGCCGAGCCGGGCCCCGATTTCACCGGAGAGTGGTTCGCCGAACTGGTCCAGCGCGCCATCAACGGCGTCGAACTGCCGGACTACGCGGGGGTGCCGCACTCCGGAGCCGGCCGGACCGTCGATCATCTCGCCGGCCGAACCGGCGACCTCGGCCGGTCCGGAGTCGACGCGTAGCTCCACCGGACACCGCGTGGGTGTCGCCGCCGAATGCCGGCGGTGCGGATTCGAGGGCCGGTCCGGTGGTGAGCGCGCGAAGACCGCCCGAGTCCGTCGTTACAGTGAGGGTCGTGGGTGCATGGGGTGTCAAGGCGCTGGAGAGCGACGAGGGCCTGGAAGTGCTGGCGCTGGTCGAGGAGATCGCCGAAGGCCGCGATCGGGTCACGGCCGATGATCTGGTGAACGCCGCCCGCACACAGGGGTTGCTCGGTGACGATCCCGCCGAAGACGAGTACTTGTACGACATCACCGCCCTGGCGCTCGCCGAGGTCCTCACCGGAGATACCGCACAGCTCGCGGATCCGGCGTTCGCCGGGACCGCCTTCGTCCCTACCCCCGAGGGAACGGATGTGCTGATCACATGGCTGACTCGGTTGCGCGACGCGGGGGCGGAGCGCGAGTTCGTGGAATTGCGGTCGAGCGACCCCCGGCACATCACGCACATCAGCGCGGCCCTCGGGGCATTGCGCCGCACGCAGGGTGCCTGAGAGCCGTTCTTGTCGATTTCCGCGCCCGATATCTCCGACTGATCATCGGCGTCCGGTTTCGCGGATGCCGATCCCTCGGAGTACGGTCTCGAGCAGCCGTTCGGCCCGGGTGGGAGCCGCATCGTGCTCTGTGGTCATGCCGATGCCGGCCACCAGCAGAACGAGATCGTCGACGGAGGTGTCGTTCCGGACGGTGCCGTGCCGCTTCGCGCGCGTGACCAGACGGGCAGCTGTACCTTCGATGGCCTTCCGGCACTGCGCGCTCTGCTCGGCGTCGCCGGTGAGTGCTGCCGCTCCGAGCCCTTTATCCGTGCGGGTGTGCTGGAGAAGCGAGTGCAACCACCGAGTCAAGGCGGTGTCGGCGTCGGGCAGGGACACGAGCTCGGCGCCCGCTCCGCAGAGTTTCTCGACGCGTTCTTCCAGCACGGCCGTCTGCAGGGTCTGCCGGTTCGGGAAGTGCCGGTACAGAGTTCCCGGCCCGACACCGGCCCGCCGGGCGATCTCGTTGAGGGAGGCGTCGGGGCCGGACTCGGCGAACACCGTGGTCGCGGCCCGCAGGATCTGGTCGCGGTTGCGCTGCGCGTGGGATCTCATCGATACCTCTTGTGAACCGGAGAAGTTCTCCATATTGTATGCGGGGCAGTACCGGAGAGGTTCTCCGGTACGCGTCCTGGAGGGATCGGATGAAACAGCAGGACCCCGGCGTCGTCGGAATCTGGACGTGGTCCTTCGACCGGCAGCCGGTGACGGCGGTACGTGATGCCGCCGCGGAGATCGAGGAACTGGGTTTCGGAGCGCTCTGGTTCGGGGAAGGGCTCGGCCGCGACACCATCGGGCAGGCATGGCTGTTGCTGTCGGCCACCCGTCGGATCGTGGTGGCTTCGGGAATCGCCAATGTCGCGCTGCGGGATCCGATCTCGATGGCGACGGCGGAGCGGGCGCTCGGCGAAGCGTTCCCGGGTCGTTATCTCCTGGGGCTCGGTGGGCACCGGGTCGGTGGCCGTCCGATCGCGGCGGGCGGATTCACGATCCCCTCCGGCGGCCGGCCTCTGGCTCTGATGGCCGGGTATCTGGACGCGATGGATGCGGTGCCCGCCCACGGACCGGTCCCGAACCCTCCGGTGCGGCGGGTGATCGGCGCACTGGGACCGACGATGCTGGCCTTGGCGGCCGAGCGTACCTGGGGCGCGCACCCCTACTTCGTTCCGGTCGAACATACGGCTCGGGCCAGAGAAGTGCTGGGTCCCACGTCGTTCCTGGGCGTGGAGCAACCGATTGTGTTCGATCCCGATATCGGCCGGGCTCGCGAGATCGCCCGATCCCATGTCGCCGCATACGCCTCCGGTGCTCCGCATCAAGCGGCGAATCTGCGCAGGTCGGGCTTCGGTGACGACGATATCGCCGGACCCAGTGACCGGCTCGTCGACGCGATCGTGGCCTACGGCGATCTGAACGCGATCGAGGAACGGGTGCGCCGGCATCTGTCGGCGGGCGCGGACCATGTGTGCCTGCAGGTCGTGGGCACCGATCCGGGCGCTCTGCCGCTGCGGGAATGGCGGGAACTCTCGACGATCGTGCCGATCGTTTCCGACCGCCGGACAGTGTCCTGATCCTCGGCGGCAGCCGGCGCGGGACTACCGGTCGTGCGGAAAGTGCAGGGCGCGAGAGTGTTTCGGCATTTCGCCCCTGCCGCCGCATCCTGGTTCCCATCCCGCGGCTCCGGCACCTGAACTCCTGTCCCGCAGGGGTTTCGGCGGAGTGACCGGATCCCCCCGACATCCGCCGGCGAGTGCCACCGCCCGGGAGCTTGCCACCAGGCCGTCGCCGGCGTCGTGCGGTGGCGCCTCGGCATGGCTAGCGTTTGCGCCCTCGGGCCGGTTTCTTCCCGGAGGGGGCCGGTTTCTTCGCGGGTCGCGGTCGCCTCGCCGGTGGATGTGGCTTGCGCGGGTCCGGTTCGGTGCGCTTTCCGGCGGGGGACCGGGAGCTGTTCTCCGAGCGGCCGCGCACTATGCCGATGAACTCCTCGACCAGGTCGGTGTTCCGGGCCGGCGGCCAGGCCAGGGCTATTTCGGTGTCGTCGGTGTCGGTCACCGTGCGGTAGACGAGGTCGCGCCGGTGGTGTAGGCGGGCGATCGAATGGGGCACCACGGCGACCCCGACGCCGGCGGCGACCAGTTCGATGGTGGCTCCGGCGGCGTCGATATCGGTGGTGTCCTGGAGGCGCTCATTCGCGAGATCGGCCATGGTGACCTCGTCGAACAGTGAGATCTCGTGGTCCTTGGGCACCACCACGACGGGCAGCTCACGGTAGAGCGGGATCGCGTTCATGCCGCCACGGTCGATCGGCAAGCGAACGAAGCACATGTCGACGCGGCCCTCGCGCAGCGCCGTTTCCTGGTCCGACTGGGCGACGGCGACCAGCTCGAGCGGGGTATCCGGGAAGCGCCGGCCCCAGATCCGCTCCCACTTGGTGACCGTGACGCCGGGCACGAACCCGACCCGCAGCGTGGCCGGGGCGGCGGGCGTCGCGGCGTGCGCCTCGTGCTCGGACCGGGCGATGATGTCGCGCGCCTCCCGCAGCAACTCCTGTCCGGCATCGGTCAACCGGGTCGGCTGCGCCCCCGGCACGAACAGCTTGGTGCCGAGCTCGGTCTCCAGGTCGATGACCGTATGGCTGAGCTTCTGGCGGGAGATGTGCAATCCCTTCGCGGCGCGTGCGAAGTGCAACTCCTCCGCGACTGCGGCGAACCAGCGCAGGCGCTGCACATCGATCGGGGGGAACCGGCTCATACCCGCCAGCCTATGGCACCGCGGAGTCCGGACCGGCCCGGCGGCCCGATACGCTGTTCCGGTGAGCCAGGACAAGAAACCGCAGATGATGAAGCCGCTGACCGCGGCGAACAAGCTCGGCATCTATCTCCCGGCGGCTCCCGAGGAGTTCCGGAACAACCCGATCTCCCGAACCGAGCTGGACGAACTCCGGACGAACCCGCCGCAGTGGCTCACCGAGTTGCGCCGCACCGGACCGTTCCCGCGCGATATCGTGGCCCGCAAGCTCGGTGTCTCCAACAGCGGCTTGACCCGGGCCGGAGTGTCCGACGCGCTCACCGCCGAGGAGATCGCCGCCTTCCTCGCGGATCCGCCGGAGTGGCTGGTCCGCGAACGCGAAAGCTATGCCGCCGTGCGCGCCGAGGACGAACGGGCCCAGGCCAAGGAGGCGGAACGCCGGGCAGCGACGAACCGCCCGGCGAAGGGCAGCCGGTGATCACGGCTGTCCGGTAGCGAACGCTTGTACGGCATCGAGGAACTCCGGGCCGCCCTGGACGTATCCGCCGACGGTGCCACCGATCAGCACACCGACGGGGATGCTGATCCCCCAGATCAGGAAGAGACATGCCCCGAGGAGGCCGCCCACGACGGCACCGCCGACGACGCCGGGCAGGTTCTTGTCGATCTGCTCCGCGAGCCGGCTGTAGGAGCTGATGTCGCGTACCTGCGCGCTGTCGGCTGCCGTCCCGGCCGGCGTCAGCGTCAGCGTGTGGCCGTCCGCACCGATGTGCTGCGCGATGGGGACCGCACGGCCGCCGGCGGCGAACCACTGCGGCACTGCGGCCGCCGCCGCGCCGTCACCGGTCTCGAGCACCACCGCACCGTTGTCCGCGAGCTCGAACCTGCCGTTCCCGACGGTGGCCACGACGACCCCGTCGACCGGTGAAACGGTGATCCGGTAGTCGATCCCATGATCGATACCGGAAGTCGTGTCTCCCACGGTCACCGCGGTCGACTGCTTCGTCGCGACCGGCTCCGCATGGGCGGTGGCCGCGGTGACACCCATGGCCGAGATGGTCATGAAAACGGCAGCAGTCGCTCTCTCGAACTTCATTCGTCGAACCCTCCACTCGGATTTCCCTGATGGGCGGACCGAGTCAGACCTTAAGCGGTGTCGAAGTCGATGGCGGGTACGCCACACAGTTCGGACACCACACTCCAGAAACTCGACCGCACCGCCGGAATCTCCGTCCACGTCGAACGATTCGCGCACCTCGGCCGCGCCGGCGAAGCCGACCGACCGGGCTCCTGGACCTCGGGGCCGGTGACGGCCACGGGCTCTCCGCCGGTGCGGTGACGGCCGTGCGCCGGTGACCACGCGTGCGGAGCTCGGGGCCCTCTTCGTCCCGGTCGCTGCGGATCGCGGTGTGAACGGCCGGCGAGACCGAAGACCGGGCGAGGGCCCGCGCGTGCGATCCGCGCTACTCGGCCACGGCGCGTGACAGGTCATCGGCCGGCTGCCGATCGCCGCCGTGGCCCTCGCTCGGTGACCCCAGGACATGGTCGTCGACGATGTGCAGGAGCTGCTCGTCGGTGCGCGTCCGGATCCACGTGGTGGCGATGTCGTAGCCGGTGTCGAACAGTTCCGCGGAGGTACATGCCGGTGCGCTGAGCGCCGCACCGTAACGCTGATGGGCGAAGATGGTCGACTCGCACAGCGACAGATCCCGGAAAGGGCGCGGCCGGTGGGCGATCGCGGGCAGGGCCGGATGGAGCAGGGGAAAGATCAACCCGCCGCGGCTGTCGTGCGGTTCCGGTCCGTAGAGATCCAGGATCAGGGCGCGATCCTGTGCGAAGATCTCGCGCGGGACCCGATACTGGCAGCCGCCGTCGAAGACGTTGTCGAGACCGACGGCCGCGGGCAGAGCACCCGGTATCCGGGTGGCGGCGACGATCGCGTCCGCGACGGGCAGATCGGCCAGGCCCAGCTTCGGCAGGTCACGTGGTAGCAGCAGGGTGCCCTGCCCGGCCGCGTAGACCGGGATCAGCAGTGACGAGGCCGTACGGTGCGGTTCGGAACCCGGGGGGCCGAGGGCGAAGTCGGCGAAGGTGCGATCGCCGGCGAAGGCATGGGCGAGCTCGCGAATTCGTGCCTGCGGATAGAGGACACGTCGTGTCAGCAGGCCGTGGAAGCTCCTGGCACCGAGGATCTCGTGCTCCGGGTGGTCGATCGCGAGCTGCCGGGCACGGTCACGTGACATGCCCAGTGCCACCGCGGTCGCCGCGAGCGCACCACCGCTGACACCCACGACCATCGGCTGCAGGGCTGGAGCGGGATGCGGGATGTACTGGGCTCGACGGGTGGTGAGCGCATCCACCGACCCGATGGCCATTCCCACCATCAACGCGAGGCTGCGGCCGGCCACCCCGGCGAGGATCCGGACGATCGGTCGTTCCACCGGCGGCGAGTGCGCTGTCACCCTCGACCCCCCGCACCGGTGAATCCGGCAATCCAGCGCCGGAACGCGCGGCCGCGCCCGAAAGCGCTTCCCCGTCGCGGGGTGGCCGCGGCCAGCGCAGTGCGGAGGCCGCGCCGGGCCCCGGTGACGGGGTCGGTCCGCGACCGATCGGGACGGTTGCCGGCGGGGGGCGCGCTGCCGAGGAACAGACGCTCGGACCGTGTTTCGGTGGCATCCTCGGAGGTACCGCGCAGGAAGCGGTCCGGTAGCGCGAGCTTCCAGATGGTGCGGTAGGACAACCAGAACTGTCGGGGTAGTGAGCCGGTGGTGTAGGGAAGGTCGTACTGATCACACAGGGCACGGACACGCTGCGCGATCTCGGGGTAACGGTTGCTCGGTAGATCGGGAAAGAGATGGTGCTCGATCTGGTAGCAGAGGTTGCCGGTCATGAGCGCGAGGGCGGGCCCGGCATGAAAGTCGGCGCTACCCAGCAATTGCCGGAGATACCACTCGCCCCGGGTCTCCTCGTCCAGTCGGTCGGCGGTGAATTTCTCCGCTCCGTCGGGAAAGTGACCGCACATGATCACGACAAAGGACCAGACGTTGCGCAGCATCAGCGCCGAGACATCGGCCGTGAACACGCGTTTGAACTGCCGCCCGCTCACCGCGGGATAGAACAACAGGTCTTTGCTCGCCTGGCGGGCGAGCTTCCGCGCGAACTCGATGTTCGGCTCCGATCGCCACCGGGTGCGGGGTATACCCCGGTGTCGCCGCTCGAGCGCCAGGTCGTGCACGGCGATGGCCACTTCGAATCCCGCCGCGAGGACCAGGCTCGTGATGGGTTGGAACAGATGGATCGGGCGCCAGGGCTCGTCCCGGGTCATTCGCAGCACCGCGAAGCCGAGATCGGCGTCCATACCGTAGACATTGGTGTAGGTGTGGTGGATATGGTTGTGCGAGCGTTTCCAGTGGGCGGACGGCCCGGCGAAATCCCACTCCCAGGTGGCGGAATGAATCTCCGGATCGTTCATCCAGTCCCACTGCCCGTGGCTGATGTTGTGTCCGGCCTCCATCATCTCGATGATTTTCGAACACGCCAGCATCACAGTGCCGGCGATCCACGGGACCCGGTACCGTCCGCCGCACAACAGCGTCAGGCGCGCCGCCGCCTCGAGGCCGCGCTGGAACGTGACGACCCGGCGTATATAGGCCGCGTCTCGCTGTCCGCGTGAACTCTCGATATCGGAGCGGAGCTGATCCAATTCGCGACCGAGCGACTCGATGTCGTCGGCGGTGAGGTGGGAAAATGCCTGTATATCTCTGATGGCCATCGGTTCCGCTACCGAGCTCCTCGGATACGGCCGGGTGTTTCCGGCCGCTCGCCCGCCCCGAGCGGACCGGGGGACTCGGCCACCGGGGTAGCGTCTTGCGGCGTGCCGGGTGGTGCGGTCACCGGCCCGGATACCGCAGTGTGTTCGAGCTCTACGCCCATCTCTTCGACAAGTCCTTCGGTAGGTATTCTCGGAAATCCGCCGATCGCGCACCGACACGGTCACCGTGCGTCATCGCATCGGCGAGTTCTTCCGCGGTGTTTCATCGGCTGGCCGATCGGCTCGGCAGTCGGCGTAATAGAAGAAAATGCGCGGCGTTCCGGTCCGGGTATCGTCCATGACGCCTCGACAACGGTCGCAGTATTCGCCGATATCGCCTATTCCTCCGCGCGAATCAAAACGATTCGTTGTCACTTCGCTGCTGTCGCGAAAAGGTTACTACAGTCTGCGCACGGTGAATTCGGTTCCCACTGTGCCGCACCTTCTTTCCGTCCGTACCGGCGCCGTACAACGTGTTGTGGTCGGCGCGGACGACTTTACGGAAAGGGTGGGTCACGAACAATTAGTCGCCGCTGGATATCGAGAAGTTTGTCGACCGCGCACATCGAACCGACCGGCTTTGTTCCCGCCGCACAATGCGCTCGGCCCGCGGAAGCCGATCGATCGCGTCCGTCGGCGTGCTCGCGGCGCGGAGGCACCACGTCGGTGTAGCCGATCCGGTGCCGACCCGATCGCGCGACGACCAGTCTCCGGCCCGGTGTGCGCACACCGGGCCGCAACCCCGAATCGGCCGAATCCGTCACTCGACAAGGGACAGCGGCCAGAAGCTACCCGGCCGGTTCTCGCGCTCCTGGTGCGACGGCGCGCCGACCCGCACAGCGGTCCGGGCCCGTGAGGCCGGGGCCGAGCGCGGCGGTCGCTGCGCTTTCCCCGCAGGTCGACAATGATCGGGGCCGTCCGGTTCACCCCTGCTCCGCACACACGAAACCCCTGCCGTTTTCTCGGTAGGGGCATTCGTAATGGGTCCCATGGTGATCACCTCGGTCACCTCGCGGTCGGCCTCCCCGGGGCTCACCGGGGCCGGCCCGCAAGACCTGCGGACAATGCGGGGGCCTTAACGGTCCCTCGTGCCGAATCACCAGATCGAAACCGGACAAGACCGGACGAAGTCGGACGAAAACGGACTGTGAATCCTTTGCCCGAGCGTCGTCACCGGAGGCTTACTGGATATGTAGCGGTCGCCGCAGAAAATAGGAAACCGCTGCAAAGCAACACTTCTCATTCAAATACGACTCGGAGTCCCACCATGGCAGCTGTTCTCACCTCCCTGACACCTTCTTCCGGCCCCGCGACAACTTTCACTTCTGTGGTGATCACCGGCTCCGGGTTCAGCAATGTCGGTCCCTTGACCGTACGGTTCGGTACCAAAGCAACCACCTTCACCATCGACTCCAACACCCAGATCACCGCCATCTCCCCTACAGGGACAGGCACGGTGGACGTCACCGTCACCATTGAGCTGGACGGCACCAGCAACGCACTGCCCTACACCTACGTCTGACCGTCCCCATCGCGTTGCGGTCGTGGTGGCGGCCGATCGAGATCCTCACCTCGGTGGGGAGTCCAATTGCTGGTCGCGGCCGGCGGTACTGCGTTTGTGCTGCGCTCGTGCCTGCCGGTCACGTTCGGCGGCCGCCACGTTCGCCTCGTTCCGGCACCGGGTTCCTCCGGCAGTCCAGTACTCGTCGGCGTAGGCGGCGATCCCGCCGGGAAGGCATCGCCGAAGTGCCGCCATCGGCGGGCTGCTGGATATGTGGCCGTAACGGCCAGTCCTGTGCTCCTGCGGGAGCACCTGTTTCACTGATCACCGATAAAGGAAAGAAAATGGCGCCTGTCATCACCTCGCTGACACCCTCTTCCGGTCCTGCAGCGGGTCTCAACTCTGTCATCATCACCGGCTCCGGATTCAGTGGGGTCGGCCCGTTGACTGTCCGGTTCGGCACGACGGCAACGACCTTCACCATCGACTCCGATACCCAGATCACGGCCATCGCCCCGCCTGGAACCGGCACAGTCAATGTCACCGTACAGGCACTGTTGGACGGCACGAGCAACCCGCTGCCCTACACCTATGTCGGGGCTCCTACCTTGACCGGCGTCAGTCCGGCTTCGGGGTCGGCGGCCGGTGGGACGACGGTCGTGCTGACCGGCACGAATCTGACGGGTGCGACGGCGGTGAGTTTCGGTGGCACTCCGGCGACGTCGTTCACCGTGAACTCGTCTACGCAGATCACGGCGGTGGCGCCCGCTCACTCGGCCGGGACGGTGTTGGTCAGGGTCACCACAGCCGGCGGCACCAGCAATGGAGTCTCCTACACCTATGTCGCGGTGCCGACACTGACCACCGTGGTGCCCAACACCGGTCCGGTGACCGGTGGCACCACGGTCGTGCTGACCGGCACGAATCTGACGGGTGCGACGGCGGTGAGTTTCGGTGGCACCCCGGCGACCTCGTTCACCGTGAACTCGTCCACGAAAATCACCGCTGTCGCCCCCGCGGGTGCGGCCGGCACGGTGTCGGTCACTGTCACCACAGCAGGCGGGACCAGCAACGGGGTGTCCTACACCTATGTCGCGGTGCCCACCCTGACCGCCATCGCACCGAGTGCCGGTCCGGTGGCCGGTGGCACCACGGTCGTGCTCACCGGCACGAATCTGACGGGTGCGACGGCGGTGAGTTTCGGTGGCACCCCGGCGACGTCGTTCACCGTGAACTCGTCTACGCAGATCACGGCGGTGGCGCCCGCCCACTCGGCCGGGACGGTGTCGGTCACCGTCACCACGACCGGCGGCACCAGCAACGGCGTCGCCTACACCTACGTCGCGGTACCCACACTGACCTCGATGGCGCCCAACGCGGGGTCGGTGGCCGGCGGGACCACGGTCGTGCTGACCGGCACGAATCTGACGGGTGCGACGGCGGTGAGTTTCGGTGGCACCCCGGCGACGTCGTTCACCGTGAACTCGTCTACGCAGATCACGGCGGTGGCGCCCGCCCACTCGGCCGGGACGGTACTGGTCACCGTCACCACCGTGGGCGGAACGAGCAATGGGGTCGCCTACACCTATGTCGCGGTGCCCACCCTCACCACCATCGCACCGAGTGCCGGTCCGGTGGCCGGCGGGACCACGGTCGTGCTGACCGGCACGAATCTGACGGGTGCGACGGCGGTGAGTTTCGGTGGCACTCCGGCGACTTCGTTCGTCGTGGACTCCGATACCCAGATCACCGCTGTCGCCCCTGCGGGTGCGGCCGGAACGGTGTCGGTGACCGTCACCACCGTGGGTGGCACCAGCAACGGCGTCGCCTACATCTACGCGGCGGTGCCGACACTGGCCACTGTGGTGCCCAACGCGGGATCGGTGACCGGCGGGACCACGGTCGTGCTCACCGGCACGAACTTGACGGGTGCGACGGCGGTGAGTTTCGGTGCCACCCCGGCGACTTCGTTCGTCGTGGACTCCGATACCCAGATCACCGCTGTCGCCCCCGCGGGTGCGGCCGGAATCGTATCGGTCACCGCAACCACAGCCGGCGGCACCAGCAACGGCGTCGCCTACACCTACGTTGCGGTACCCACCCTCACCACGGTGGTGCCCAACACCGGCCCGGTAGCGGGCGGGACCACCGTCACCATCACCGGCACGAACTTGACGGGTGCGACCGCGGTGAGTTTCGGTGCCACCCCGGCGACCTCGTTCACGGTCGACTCCGCCACTCAGATCACCGCTGTCGCCCCCGCGGGTGCGGCCGGAACCGTATCGGTCACCGCAACCACAGGCGTCGGCGCCAGCAACGGCGTCGCCTACACCTATGTCGCGGTGCCCACTCTGACCGCCGTCGCACCGAGTGCCGGCCCGGTAGCGGGCGGAACCACGGTCGTGCTCACCGGAACCGCCTTGACGGGAGCCACGGCAGTGAGTTTCGGTGGCACACCGGCGACCTCGTTCGTCGTGGACTCCGATACCCAGATCACGGCGGTCACACCTGCCGGTGCGGTGGGAGCGATACTGGTCAGCGCCACCACCCCGGGCGGTACCAGCAACGGGGTCTCCTATACCTACCTCTGAGGGCTGGTGCGGCTGGGCCGTCGGCGGGCGAATGCCTGCCGACGGCCCGGCCGCGTTACGGTCCGGAGTGGGCCGTCCTCATGGACGGCCACCGCCAAGATGCTCGACGATCGGCTGGAAAAATTCACCCCAGAAGTCACGCGTTGTACGGAAGGCGTCGGGAGTGACGAAGCGCAGTCGAGCCAAGCTCCCGGAACCGAGATTCCGTAGGACCGACGCGGGCCTCCGGACATCAGCGACCGTGCCCGCGGTCCCGCTCGCGGCCAGGCCGCTGCGGGGCGCGGGCTTGCCGGAGAGCCACTTCCCGAGTGGGACTTACGTGATCGCCGAATGCCGCTCAGGACGACGGCCGCAGCACACTTCGTCCGAGGAAGCGGCAGATACGCAGAGCCAGCGCGATATCCAGTTTCTCGTGACCGGCCTCGCTGGTCCGCGTCGCGTCGACGGCCTTGGTGATGCGATATTTGACCGTATTCCGGTGCAGGGTCATCTGTTGCGCGGTGTGCACATGGCTTTCGCCGGTTTCGTAGAAGGTGCTCAGGGTGTCCCGTAGCGTCGCTGCTTGCTCGGTGTCGTCGGCGAGTGATCCCAGCACTTCCCGTACCCACTCCCGGGTAGCGTCGAGATCTTCGGTGAGCAGTGAGACCACCGCCACGCCGGGGTCGCCGAACCCGATCGCCCGGCGGTCGGACGTTCCGGGCAAGGTGGCGACGAAGTACGCGGCCGCGGCCTGCTGATGGGAGCGGCGAAATCCGTCGAGTCCTCGGCCGGGGAGCCCGACGGCCAGCCGCATGTGGCGCGGGAGATCGGCCTCCGACCACAACTCGCCGGCGTCGACGGCGGGCCGCCGGCCGAACGGGATCCACGCCCATACCGTCCGCCGATCGATGGCCGCGACCAACGGCGGCCCATCGGCCCGCAGAATATGTGTCACCGTCCGGGTGCCGGAGTTCAGCAGGGCCATGGTGGCGGACTCGTCGATGCCGGTCGACCACAGGATCACTGCCAGGTGTGTCCGGTCGAGACGGTAACCGGTCTCGGCCTCGAACGCCGCCGGGTCCGGTGTCCGCGTCGACAACAGCGTGTGCACCGTGGAGGAGCGCACGGTGCCGCGGGCGTTCACCCACCGCATCCGTTCGGTCTCGTAGGTCGCCGAGACGTACTCGATGATCCAGTCGGTGTAGGCGTAGACGCTCTCGGTGAGGCGCTGGAGAACGGCCAGTCCCAGCGCCGTCGGCAGGTTCCGCTGTGCGACCTCGTCGTAGCAGATTCGCATCATGGTGTTCTGGCCCATGTGGTAGGCGCGGACCAGGAAATTGGCGGGAATATCGCGCTGCGCCATCCGCCGCGCGTATTCGACGGCCGCCATCGGCGGTTGCAGATGATCGACCGGGATATTGTTGGCCAAGATCTCGACCATGGTCGTCACATTGGCCTGGATACTGGCGGTCCGCAGTTCCGAGAGCTGCGGGTCGGCCCGGGTGTAGTCGATCGCGTGGAGTATCCGCCGGGTCATTCCGGCCGCGATCTCCGATTCCCGCGCGCGCAGCCCCGCCCCGATCTCCGAAACGAGAGCGGACACCCGGGCCGGCGCCGACTCCGGCTCGGGCCGGTGCCGCGGGGGGAGTGCGGAAGCGGTCATCGTGCACGAACTTTCACGGGAGAGCTGAACGAAGAGGTCGAAAGCGCGGGAAACCGTAGCGTATGTGCTCCGGCCGCCGGGCGCCTGCCGGGAGCTCGGGCCCGTCCGGCATATGTGGCAGCGGGTCGGGTGGCGTCGTGAACGATATGTGTTGTGCGCGGCGGATGATGGTACCGGTTACGCGGTGTGTTCCTGCTGCGGCGCAACACGAGATACTCGAAAGTACCGGACAAACCCCATCAGCTTCCGTAGTCGGTGTGATATGAGGCTAGCCAGCGGGCCGGGGCCGGGAAAGATCTCGAGGAACCACAATAAGGGCCCGCGTTGGGCAGAGTGCACAATCCCGGCCCGCCGCGGCACCGGAGAAGCAGCCGCGTCTCGCGGCGCGCCCGACGGAATGACCACCCCGTTCGGGCGGGCGGGGCGGACACGTCGTGTTCGAC
The DNA here is from genome assembly GCF_040609955.1 of Nocardia sp. NPDC004568. Taxonomy (NCBI): domain Bacteria; kingdom Bacillati; phylum Actinomycetota; class Actinomycetes; order Mycobacteriales; family Nocardiaceae; genus Nocardia; species Nocardia sp. NPDC004568. The sequence continues at coordinate 19,626 of NZ_JBEXLL010000026.1, read as the reverse complement.
CGGCGCCGCCGGCATCGCCGATGCTGTCCAAGCCGACTGGAGGCCGGGACGAGCGATCGAGGTCTTGGTCGCTCGGCGGCATCGGCGGCCCGAGGTGGGTATACGCGGCTGCCCGGGCGAGGTCGAGCAGGTGGGTGCGTTCGGTATCGGCGAGTCGCCCTCCGGCCCGACCGCGGTGACCGCGCGAACCCGGCAGCCATCGGAAAGACTCATACTGCGCGCACGCGAGTGCTGCGTTCGCCACCGATGCCCGCCGAGCGGGGCCCGTAGGGTCAGCTGCCACCGCCGGTGAAGGCGCCGCCGAGGAGGCGACGCCGCCTGCGGCGCTCGGCTTTCCGGTCCGGCCGGGGCTGTTCCGCCGCGGGCGCCTGCTCGGTCTGCTGCTCGGTCGGCTGGTCGGGGTCACGTTCGGTCTTGCGGAAGATTCCCATGTCGTGCTCCTGTTCGGTGGGGCGATTCGAGTGATCGGCGATGGAACCCGCGGGTTGCGGATCAGGACGGTGCGGCCGGGTCCGCCGGTGCCGCGGCGGCGACGATTTCCTGTAAGGCGGCGATATGGCCGGTGAAGGCGTCGCGACCACGCTCTGTCAGGTGGGCGCGGACCTTGCGGCGGTTGCCGTCCGGTCGGCGTTCGGTGGTGACATAGCCGGCGTTCTCGAGGGTGGTGAGCTGCTTGGACAGAGCCGAATCCGACAGCCCCAGACGGTTTTTGAGGAAGGCGAACTCCGCCCAGTCGGCGGCGGCGAGCGTAGCGACCAGCGAGAGCCGGGTGCTGGGATGGATGAGTTCGTCGAAGCGGGCCTGTGTCACGCGCGGAACCACCGCCGCAGGACCCGAAGTATTTCCGGGCCGCCGAAGCCGATGATCGCCGCCACCAGCACGCCCGCCCCGATTCCGGGGTGGTGGTCGCCGTCCGCGTTCAGGACCATCGCCACGCCGAGGGTGAGTGCGACGAGCGCGAACAGCATGCCCACGACCACGAACGGGGTGCGGCGTCCGGCCACGGCCGCGCTGACCCGCACCTGCTCGGTGCGGCGCCGCCCGTTGAGCAGCCGCGAGGCGATGACCGCGTGCCCAGCGCCGAAGATCAGCGTCGCGGCGACGACCAACCATTGCGGACCGAGGTCTCCGATCACGCAGAGCGTGATCCAACCGGCGGCCATCGCCCACCAGTATCCGCGCGGCAGCCCCACCTCCTGGGCCACTCGGCGACGCGCTTGCTCGACCGTGTCCAGTGCGGCGCGTGCCTGATCCGGAGCGACGTTGTCCATGGCCACCTCACTTTCCTGCTTGGAAAGTAAGACTCCACTTTCCAGGAAGGAAAGTCAAGAGAACTGCGTGGATCGAGACCAGCCGCCGACCCGTGCGGAGTGCGGTCGACGGCGCCGGTGCGCGAACTCCCGCTGACCCGGGTGAAGGGACTCGCCGTGATGCGCGAGCGCTAGGCCGCCGATTCGGCGAGTGTTTCAGATCACAACCAGGGGCTGTCACGTTCGTGGCGGCTGTCCTGTCCAATTCTCGACCTCGAAGCCGAGACCCCTGGAGAACGCCATGAACAGCACCGAACCACACCACATCGTCGTCCTGGGCGCCGGCTACACCGGAATGCTCGCGACCGAGCGGCTGGCCTACCGGACCCGCCGACTGAACGTGCGGATCACGCTGGTCAACCCGTCGGACCGGTTCACCGAACGGCTGCGCATGCATCAGATCGCCGCCGGGCAGTCACTGGCCGACCACCGTATCTCCGACCTGCTCGACGGGACGGGAGTCGACTTCCACCGGGCGGCGGCGACCGCCATCGACCCGGCCGCTCACCGGGTGACCCTCGACGACGGCGTCGTCCTGACCTACGACACCCTGGTCTACGCGCTCGGTAGCGCCACCGACACCTCGCGGGTGCCCGGCGCCGCCGACCACGCCTGGACCCTGAACGATCCGCGCCGCGCCCGTCACTTCTCGCACCGCCTGACCGAACTCGCGCGTTCCCGGGGCGCCGTCACCGTGGTCGGCGGCGGCCTCACCGGTATCGAGGCGGCCACCGAGATCGCGGAGAGTCACCCGGAGCTCACCGTCACCCTGGTCGCCTCGGCCGAGCCCGGCTCGATGATGGGTGCGCGCGCCCGCGCCCACCTGAACCGGGCACTGGACCGGCTGGGCGTCGTCCGCAGGGTCGGCGTGCAGGTGACCAAGGTGTTGCCCGCCGGAGTCCGGTTGGCCGACGGGGAAGTGGTGCCGTCGGATCTCACCTTGTGGACAGCGGGCGTCCGGGTGCCCGCCCTGGCGGCCGAATCCGGACTCGCCACCGACGCACAGGGCTCGGTGCGCACTGATCCCACGCTGCGTTCGGTGTCGCACCGCGATGTCTACGCGATCGGCGATGCGGCGGCGGTGGAAATGGGATGGGGCCGGATTCACGGCACCTGCCAGAGCGGCCTGCCCACGGCCACCTATGTCGCCGACGTCGTCACCCGGCGGCTGCGGAACAAGAAGGTCACGCCCTTCCGGTTCGGCTACTTCCATCAGCCGGTGAGCCTGGGCCGCCGTGACGCCGTCATCCAGTTCACCCACGCCGACGACAGCCCGCGGCGCTGGTACCTGGCAGGGCGCGCGGCCGTGTTGTACAAGGAGAGCGTCAGCAGCAGCCCGGTACCGGTGTTCGCACTGAGCAAGAAGGTGAACGTCTCGGTGACGCTGTCCAAGGGTGGTCGCGCGACCAAGAGGACGGCGTGACCGTCATGGGATCGTGGAGGGAGGGCCCGGCCCTGCCCCCGCCACCGAGGTCCCCTCCGTGGCGCTGCCGATACGCCGGCGGATCCCGGCTCGCCACACCCACCGGTTTGCTCCAGAAAGCGTGAGGTCATGTCACCCGACAAGGACGCACCGGGCCGGCCGGTGCCGGCCGGCCCGGACCCCTTCCTCGAACATCGGCGCCTGCTGTTCGGCACCGCCTATCAGATGCTGGGCAGCGTCGCGGACGCCGAGGACATCCTCCAGGACGCCTGGCTGAAATGGCACGCCGTCGACCGCGACACGGTGACCCACCCGAAGGCCTATCTGGTACGCACGGTGACCAACCTGTCCCTGAATCGCCTCACCCGCGCTTCCGCCACTCGCGAAACCTATCTCGGCCCGTGGCTTCCCGAACCCGTGCTCACCGCACCGACCGCCGCCGAGGAGTCCGAAATGGCCGACACGATCTCGACCGCGATGCTGGTCGTGATGGAAACCCTGAGCCCGGTGGAACGTGCGGTTTTCGTCCTCCATGAGGTCTTCGGCCATTCCCACGCCGAGATCGCCGGATACCTCGACAAGCCCGAGGCCACCGTCCGCCAGATCGCCCACCGCGCCCGCAACCACGTCCGGTCCCGGCGGCCCCGGCACGACTGCGACTCCGGTCGGCGCCGGCAGCTCACCCGGCAGTTCCTGGACGCGGCCCACGGGGGCGATGTCAACGCACTGATGGAACTGCTCGCCCCGGACGTGACCCTCTGGAACGACGGGGGCGGCAAGGTCACCGCGGCTCGCCGGCCGCTGTACGGGCCGGACCACGTGGCGCGCTGGCTGCTCGGCGTGATGGCCAAACCCGGTTCGGCCGGCACGCGGCTGGAACCGGCCACGATCAACGGCGAGCTCGGGCTCCTGGTCGTCCTCGGTGACCATCCCGTGGGCGCCATGACCTACGACCTGCTCGACGGTCGTATCCACCACCTCCGCTTCCAGGTCAACCCCGACAAGCTCGGTGGCCTGAGCGCGTGGGCCGGCGACGCCGGGTGAGTAGGCGTGACGCCGATCCGGCCCGTTCGCCGTCCGGCGAGGCCCCGGCTTCTCCTTTCGGGACGGATGTCTCCGAGGCAGAATCGAGGGATGACAAAGGCAGTCGTGAACGGCGTCGTCATCGCGTCCAGCGACGATACGGTCATCGTCGAAGGCAATCACTACTTCCCGCCGGGTTCGGTACGAACCGAGTTCCTCGAGCCCACCGACACACATACGTTCTGTCCGTGGAAGGGCCGGGCCGGCTACTACACCGTGGCAGCCGGCGACGGTGAGCCGCTGACCGACGCCGCCTGGTACTACCCCGAACCGAAGAGCGGAGCGGCCGAGATCAAGGACTACGTCGCCTTCTACGAGAACCGGGTCGAAATCCTCGAGGATTGACCCACCGCCCGTCCCGGGCGCGGGCAGCGTCGTCCCCGCGCGCCCGGGCGTGTCCCGGACGTCCGGCGCGTCGTCGCGGCCGGAGGCGAACGGTCGCGCGTCACGCTACGAGCTCGTCGGAGTCCTCCCGCGCGCATCGCCCGGGGCCCGGTGCCGCGGGCGGAGGAGTCGGCGTCGGCGCCGCATACGCCCGGGTGCGGGCGGAGTCCTCAGCTCGCACAGCATCTGTGTGATCGCCACCCGACCGCGATCGGCGGCGTTCAGCAGGGGAGTCCACCCGGTGCGGGTACGGGCCCGGACATCCGCTCCGGAGTTCAGCAGGTCTCGGACGCGGTCCGCATCGCCTCGGTCCACCGCCGCGTGCAGGACGGTGGCATCCTCGCCGTTCGCGTCGGCGTCGGCGCCTTTCGTCACGAGCAGACTTACGATGTCGCGACGCCGGTGGGTCATCGCGATCGTTTGCGGTGTCTCGCCCAGGGCATTCTTCCGCTCCGGATCCTCGCCTACCTCGACGAGGCGTCGGACGACCTCCAGTGGCCGGTGTCGAGCGGCGGTATGCAAGGCGGTGTCACCATCGATACCGGAGTGCGCTGCTTCGCTCACCGACCCGATCACCGCCGGATCACCACCTCCCCGGCAGTGTGCGCCGGTGCCACCACGGCGCCGTCCGACAGTCCCACCACATGTTCCTCGCCGCGGCACCGCACGCGCACGGGCCTCCGTAGCGAGGAAGGTACTCGGTCGTACAGTGCCATCGACTCTGCCTCGATATTCGGCGGTACGGGCGCGAACCACGCACCGTTCGTCTGCGGTGACGATCACCGCCCTGTAGGTCGCGGTCGACTCGCTCGTACTCAGGGACGGTCGACGTCGGGGACGATGACCTCGGGCTTGAAGATCACCTTGTAGTGGTAACGGCTCACATCGGCGGCTTCGAGCTGTTCCACGAAGTAGCTCACATTGTCCGAGAGCCCGAGGAAATGCTTCTTGTATTCGTCGTTCCCGGTCTTACACGTCACCTCGAGCTGGTCGTTCTCGTCCTTGATCGAGCACATACCCTCGATGGACAGCAGGTACTTGTCGGTGATCCCGTTGAAGAACACCACGCGACGGTTGATCTCGAACCGGTCGGACTTCTCGGACAGGTTTCCCGACACCACGTCCGCATCGCTCGAGCATCCGGTCGATACGAGGACACCCGCGCACAAAGCCGCGGCAGCGGTGATGAGTTTCTTCTTCATTCCCCGGCCTCTACCTCGGTGGTAGTGAATCCCGCGACGATCATTCCGGGATGACCCATGGTAGCCCGGCCGAGCCGTCGCACGCCGGGTTCACCGGCCCACACTCGGGAAACCGGGGCCGGCGACCCGAGCGCGAACCCCGTTCGGGCTCCGCGCTTCTCGACCGCGACGCGCGTGCCGTCGTCCCGGATCCGGTCAGCCGGTCGGGCCGTGGCCGCCGGGTTCGCTGTCGTGCATTCCCAGCAGGCCGAGGGCGAAGTCGGCGTAGTGGGCGGCGATCTGTTCGGGTGTCGCGGGGCCGTCCGGCCGGAACCACTGCGGCAGCGAGGTGCACATCGTGGCGATGGCGCGGCCGGCGATTCGATCGCGGCCGGTGACCGGATTCCCCTTGCGCACGGCGGCATCGATGTCCTCGTCGAGCAGGTACTGGAGGGCGTCGCGGGAGGAGGTGATCCGGCGCCGGTTCTCCTCGGTGAGGCTGCGCATCTCGCTGGCGCCGATGAAGGCGAGCTCACGGCGGTGGGTGTGGAAGAGGGCGAGCGCTTCGACGACAAGCGCGACGCGTGCGCGGCCGGGGCCGGCCTCGCGGCGTGCCGCGCCTACCCGCCAGTGCAATTCCTCCATGGTGAGGTCGAGCGCGCGGACCAGCAGTTGCTGTTTGTCGTGATAGTGGTGATAGACGCCGGGCACGCTCATACCGGCGCGGCGAGCGATGGAGCGCATGGTGGCGCCGTGGTATCCGGTCTCGACGAACGAGTCGATGGCGGCGGCGAGTACGGGATCGATGTCCAGCGGCGGGAATTCGCGCCAGCCGCGGCGCGGATCGCGGTCCGGCTCTGGGCCGGTGTCGCGGCGGACCTCCGGTCGCGGGGCGCCGGGTGTGGGCGCCGCGTGCTCTCCGATGAGCCAGGACGCTGTGGTGCCGAGAAGAGCGGCCAGCCCCTGTAGCCGCGAGAGGGAGACGCCGGTCCTGCCGTTCTCGATGGCACTGAGCGTGGCGGGACTGACGCCGAGGTGCCGCGCCGCCGCGCGGAGCGACAGACCGGCCGCGATCCTGGCTTGCCGGGTCCGTGCGCCCACCGCGTGCTGATGATCGGAACTGTCCATGGCGTTCAGGATAGCTGAACACTCTCGTGGGTGTCACGTAGTGAATTGACAGCGATTATCGTCGCGTGCCACCCTGCGTATGAGTGAAAAGCCGAGCGATCGTTCGGCATACTGGATGGAGGAGTGGGCCTGTGGCGATCGATCTGTCCCTGCCGCCCGAGGTGCGAGCTCTGGTCGACCGGACCCGTAGCTTCGTCCGCGAACACGTGCTACCGCTCGAGGACGCGCACGACGGGGACATCACCGCGGCCGGCGGTGACCGGTTCCGCGCGGAACTGCAGCAGGCGGCCCGCGACGCGGGTGTGTTCGCACCACACGCGCCGATCGAATACGGCGGCCACGGCCTGGGCATGTGCGACCGGGCGCCCGTCTTCGAGGAAGCGGGATACTCCCTGTTCGGGCCGACGGCCCTGAACATCGCCGCGCCCGACGAGGGCAATGTGCACATGCTCGCCCATATCGCGAACCCGGAGCAGAAAGCGCAATACCTCGCGCCGCTCGCGCACGGCGAGGTCCGCTCGGCGTTCGCGATGACCGAGCCCGCGCCCGGCGCGGGGTCGGACCCCTCCGCACTCACCACCCGCGCGGTACGGGCCGAGGGCGGATGGCGGATCGACGGCACCAAATACTTCATCACCGGCGCCGACGGCGCGGGCTTCTTCATCATCATGGCGCGCACCTCCGGAGAGCCCGGTCAGCGTGGCGGGGCGACGATGTTCCTGGCACCGGCGGACACCCCGGGAATCCGGGTGGGGCGCCACCTCGACACCCTGGATCGTTCGATGGTCGGCGGCCACTGCGAAGTCTTCTTCGAAGAACTGCTGGTCCCGGAGTCGGCGGTGCTGGGGGAGGTGGATCGCGGCTTCGAATACGCGCAGGTGCGTCTCGGTCCCGCCCGGATGACCCATGTGATGCGGTGGCTCGGCGCGGCCCGGCGCGGACACGATGTGGCCGTGGCTCATGTGGCGCGACGGCAGGGTTTCGGCTCGCGGCTGGGCGATCTCGGGATGATCCAGAAGATGATCGCCGACAACGAGATCGATATCGCCGCGTCCCGCGCCCTGCTGACCCGTGCCTGCTGGGAACTCGACCGGGGTGAACCGGCCGCGAACGCCACCTCGATCGCGAAGACCTTCGCCGCGGAGGCGATCTTCCGCATCGTCGACCGCAGTATGCAGATGTGCGGCGGCCTGGGCGTATCCGCTGATCTTCCGCTGGCGCGACTCTCGCGCGAGGTGCGCCCGTTCCGGATCTACGACGGGCCTTCGGAGGTCCATCGGTGGGCCATCGCCAAACGAGCGGTCGGTGCCGCCGGACGCGCACTGCGGGAGAGCGAATGAACCTACCGGGTATGGACGTCGCGGCGCTGGAACGGTTCCTGCGCGAGCAGGGCGTCGAGGTGCGCGGTGAGTTGCGGGTGGAGCTGATCAGCGGCGGTCGGTCGAATCTGACCTTCACCGCGTCCGATGAGGTTTCGCGGTGGGTGGTGCGGCGCCCGCCGGTTTCGGGGCTCACCCCCTCCGCGCACGATATGGCGCGTGAGTTCACCGTGACCGACGCGCTGCAGCATTCCGCGGTACCCGTGGCGGGAACGGTCGCGTTCGACGCGGCGGGAACGGTTCTCGGCGCTCCCATGACCGTCGTGGAATTCGTCGACGGCGCCGTCATCCGCGACCAGGACGACCTCGCCGTCCTCGGCGACGAGCAGGTGGACGCCGCGGCCGCCGAGTTGGTGCGAGTACTCGCCGCATTGCACGCGGTGGACCCCGCGGGGGTGGGCCTGGAGAGGTTCGGTCGTCCGGAAGGGTTTCTCACCCGCCAGGTGAATCTGTGGGCGTCCCAATGGGAGCGGGTGAAGACCCGCGAGGTCGCCGATGTCGCCACACTGCACGCGGCGTTGTCGGATGCGGTGCCGCGGGAGTCGGCGGCGGCGATCGTGCACGGCGACTTCCGGATCGACAACACGATCCTCGACGCGGCCGATCCCGGGCGGGTACGAGCCGTCGTCGACTGGGAACTGTCGACCCTCGGTGATCCCCTCACCGATGCCGCACTCATGTGTGTGTACCGTACGCCGGTTTTCGACCTGATCCTGGGCACCCGGGCAGCGTGGACGAGCGACCGGATGCCCACACCCGACGCGCTCGCGCACTCGTATGCCACCGTGTCGGGTCGTGACCTCGGGGACTGGGGGTTCTATCTCGCCCTGGCGAATTTCAAACTCGGTGTGATCGGTGAGGGTATCGCGCACCGGGCACGCGCGGGTTCCGACGCCGGTTCCGCCGCCGAGGGAGCGGCCGAGGCGACTCCGGAATTCATGGCGGCCGGTTTGCGCGCATTGAAGGAAGGCCGGAATTGAGCGAGAAGTCCGCCCTCATCAGTGGCGCCAGCCGGGGTATCGGCCTGGGAATCGCGCAGCGGCTCGCCCGGGAGGGGTATGCCTTGACGGTCACCGCGCGCGACGCCGACCGGCTCGATGCCGTCGCCGCCGGCCTGCGCGCGGCCGGCGCCGCCGACGCTGTCCCGGTCGCCGCGGATATGTCCGATCCGCAGGGTGTGGAGCGGGTTCTCGCGTGCCACGCCGATCGTTTCGCGACGATGTCCGCGCTCATCCTCAATGCCGGAGTCGGCACCGCCGGCGCGCTCGCCGATTCGTCGATGCGCCGATTCGACAAGACCCTCGCGGTGAATCTGCGCGCGCCTGTACAACTCATCCAGGGGGCGCTGCCGATGTTGCGCGCGGGTGCGGCCATCGAGCCCGCGCGCGGAGCGAAGGTGATCGCGCTCTCGTCGATCAGCGGTGTGTACGCCGAGGCCGGATTGGCGGTGTACGGTGCGGCGAAAGCGGCGCTCATCTCACTGATAGCGACACTCGATGCCGAGGAATCGGGCCACGGCGTCACCGGGACCACGATCGCGCCCGGCTACGTCGACACCGAGATGAGCGCGTGGATCCACGATCGGATCCCGCCCGAGCGGATGCTCGCGGTGGACGACGTGGTGGAGATGGTCGACTCGCTGCTGCGGCTGTCGTCACGGGCCGTCGTCCCCAATATCGTGATGTCCCGGGCCGGTACCGACGGCTATCGCGCGTAGCACCGGGGTCCTCGATATGGGGCACTGGCGTCAAACGTCTCATTTGTAGCAGACTGGGCGGATGCCGGGCGTCCCACGGACGGCGCCGGTGGCAGAGCTCGAGGAGATGGCGAAACGATGACCGACGACGACAGTGAGCTACCGGCGGTCCCGGGCGTCGCCGCGGGTATCGACAGCGAGCGGGTCACCTCCTGGTTCGCCGAGCACATTCCCGGGGCCGTGCCGCCCCTGCGGTTCGATCTGATCACCGGTGGCCGGTCCAATCTCACCTACCGGGTCCACGACGGGGCCGGCGCCCGCTGGGTGCTGCGCCGGCCACCCACCGGGCATGTTCTTGCGTCCGCGCACGACGTCGTCCGTGAATCCCGGATCCTCGACCTGCTCGCCGACAGTCCGGTCCCCGTCCCCCCGGTGCTGGGCTGCTGCACCGACCACGCCGTGACCGGCGCCGACTTCTATGTCATGGAGCACGTGGACGGTATCGTTCCCGACGATGCCGCGGCCGCCGCCGGAATCCCGCGGGAGAGCCGAGCCGCCGCCTCCCGCGCCGTCGTCGATACGCTCGCGGCGATCCACGCCGTGGACACCACCACCGGGCCGTTGGCCGAGTCGCGCAGACCCGGTGGCTACCTGGAACGCCAGCTGCGCCGCTGGCACCGCCAACTCACGGCCGGCGGCGTCGGACCCGGACCCCTCTGGGAGGTCCACGACCTACTCGCCCGGCGGATACCGGAGGAGCGCTGGACCGGGATCGCTCACGGCGACTTCCGTCCGGGTAACCTGCTGATCGGTGCCGACGGGACCGTCCGGGCCGTACTGGACTGGGAACTGTGGACAGTCGGCGATGTCATGGCCGATATCGGCTGGCTGGCCGCCGCCTGGGCATCGGCCGAACCGTTCGGCTGGGCCCCCGACCCGGCCGAGGGCTACCTCGATCTCGACGCGGTGCTCTCCCGCTACGCCGACGCCACCGGGCGGGCTCTCGACGACCTGCCCTACTACCAGGCATTCGCGCTGTGGCGGCTGGCGGCCATCGCGGAGGGAGTCGCGGCCCGTTTCCGCGCCGGCGTGATGGGCGAACAGGATATCGATGTGCGGGAGCTCGCCGAGCGCCCCGCCGGCCTCGCCGAATCCGCGCGAGCGTTACTTCTCGGCTGACCGACTCGCGGCTCGGCACGGCCGGCTCCGCCACGAGTCGAACACGGCCGGACCCGCCACGGTCCACCGCGAGTGACCGGTCACCCGATCGCTGGCAGAGTTGTGTGATGTCGACTCCCAGGAGCGCGCGCCGCCGCAGGCTTTCGGCTCTCCTCGCTTCGCACAGCGATACCGAGCTGGTCGCGCTCATGGGCACGGGCCGGCCCGAGACCGTGGGCGTGGGCGGCGGCTCGCTGGTACTCGACGTCTCCGGCGTGCCGGTGTTCGCCAAACGGATCCCGGTGACCGATCGGGAACTCGCGCACCGGGGCTCCACCGCCAACCTGTTCGATCTGCCGGTGTTCTGCCAGTACGGCATCGGCGGGCCGAGTGTCAACGCATGGCGCGAGCTGGCCGCGAATATCGCGGTCACCGATGGCGAGGCGGCGACGTTCCCGATGCTCTACCACTGGCGGGTTCTGCCCGGCCGGTCGCCGATCGCCGCCGAACACGCCGACATCGACGAGGTGGTCGCCGCTTACGGCGGCTGTCCGGCCGTGCGGGCCCGTCTCGAAGCACTGGCCGGCGCGGCATCCAGCCTCGTATTGTTCTGTGAATACATCCCCCTCGCGTTATCGGACTGGCTGCGCCGGGACCCGTCGGGTAAGGCCGCCACGGTGGAGCGGCAGCTCTCGGAGATCGTGCGGTCGCTGGGTGATCGGCGGCTGCTGCACATGGACGGGCATTTCGGCAACCTGCGCACCGACGGTCAGCGTATCCATCTCACCGATTTCGGACTCGCCACCTCACCGCTGTTCGACCTGTCGCCGGCCGAACGCGAGTTCGCCGCGCGCCATGCCACGCATGACGCCCGCTATGCCGCCATGCGGCTGGTCAACTGGCTGGTGACCGATGTCTGCGGAATACCGGTGCCGCCCGGCGAGGCTCCCGACGCCCGCAACGAGTACGTCCGCCGATGTGCCGCCGGCCACCTGCCGGACGATGTATCGCCGGTCGTGGCGGCGATCCTGTCCCGGCACGCGCCCGCCGCCGCGCAGATGAACGCCTTCTACCGGAAACTGTTCGGCGGCGACATTCACGCGAAATACCCAGCGCCGTAATACGTCTTCTGCGGGCGCGGCACGCCGAGCGCTCAGGGCGGCGGCGGTGGCGCATACCGGCCGCGGTTGTCGGTGTCACCCGGCCGGATGGCGCCGGGCGCGGTGGAGATCGGGATGCTCATGGTCGCGGTCCCGGTCTTTCGCCTGGGCGTGGTGTGCATGCCGCGGTGGCGTGAGTGGGGACGACGATGCCGGTGTACCCGGCTCTTGTGCGGGGTCCGCGTCGGGCAGAGGACGACCTTCCCCGCGACGGTGCGGGAATGCGCGAGCGCCAGTGCCGCACTCGCCTCGGACAGCGGGAATTCCGCGGCGATCTGCGGAACGAATACTCCCTGCGCGACCAGCCGCAGCACCTGCGTGAGGTCCTCGCGCAGCATCACCACGCTCGCGCACCCCACCGGAGATCGAGGGCCACCCGCTCATGACGTGCGGAAGCGACGAAACAATCGGTCGCGCAGAGCAATCCCGACATTTTTCTTGCTAGTTTGTCGGCGTAACGAATCCGGTCCGCGCCGCGGGCCGTTCCCACAGGACGGAAGAAGAGGTCGATGCCGGGAACGAACTATGCGACCGACCGCCATCTGGTCGGGCGCGGGATTGCCGACATCACCGGGGAACCGGCCGAGGTCGGCATGCTCGGCTACGGCAAGGCCGATCAGCAGACCGCCGGGATACACCTGCGTTTGCGTGCTCGCGCTTTCCTCTTCGCCGACCCGCTCGTCGATCGGCGGGTACTGCTGGTCGTGAACGATCTCCCGCTGATCTTCTCCAGCATCACCCAGGAGGTGCTGCGCCGCCTGGCCGACCGTTTCGGCGACACCTACACCGAGTCCAATGTGATGCTCACCGCGACCCATACCCACTGCGGTCCCGGCGGCTATTCGCACCACCGGCTGTACAACGGCTCGAGCGGGTTCCGGCCCAAGACCTTCGCGGCGATCGTCGACGGCATCATGGAGGCGATCGAGCGGGCGCACGAGGATCTCGCCCCGGCCACGCTGCGCCTGATACACGGTGAACTGCGCGATGCCAGTGTCAATCGCTCGCGTGCGGCGTTCGACCGGAACCCGCCGGAGGACCGGGAGTTCTTCCCCGACGCCGTCGATCCACAGACCACCCTGTTGCGTATCGATCGCGAGGGCGAACCGGTCGGTGCCGTCAACTGGTTCGCCACCCACGGTACGTCGATGACGAACCGGAACACGCTGATCAGCGGTGACAACAAGGGATACGCCGCCTATCACTGGGAACATGTGGTCGAAGGCGTGAACTATCTGGCCGATCCCGATCCCGACTTCGTCGCGGCCTTCGCGCAGACCAACAGCGGTGATATGTCGCCCAACCTGAACGGTGGGCCCGGTGACGGCCCCACCGGTGACGAGTTCGAGAACACGCGGATCCTCGGCCTGCGCCAGTACGAGGCGGCGGCGAAACTCGCCGCGGGGTACATGCCGCGCATGGCCGGCAGCATCGATCACCGCCTGGTCCACGTCGATCTGTCCGCGGTGACCGTGTCCCCGGAGTTCACCGGAGACGACCGCGAGCACCGCACCGGACGACCCGCCGGGGGTGCGGCTGCCTTCGCCGGCGCGGGATACGACGGGCCCACCCACTGGAAGACCTTTCACGAGGGCCGCAATCCGGGCTGGGACCTGCTGTCGCGGTGGGCGTACCGGTTCGCGCCCGCGCTGCGGGACGCGCAGGCGCCCAAGGCGATCGTCGCACCGGGCGGGCTGCTCAATCGCTTGGGGCCGTATGTGCAGGAGATCGTCCCGATCCAACTCGTCCAGATCGGCGAGCTGTATCTGATCGGTATCCCGGGCGAGGTGACGATCACCGCCGGCCTGCGGTTGCGGCGCACGGTGGCGGCCGTCCTGGGCGCCGAACCGGCCAACGTCCTGGTCGCCGGATACAGCAATGCCTATATCCATTACGTCACCACCCCGGAGGAGTACGACGCGCAGCACTACGAGGGCGCGAGTACCCTGTTCGGTCGATGGGAGTTGCCGGCCCTGCAGCAGATCGTGGCACAACTCGCGATCGCGATGCGCGACGGTAGCGCGGTATCCTCCGGGACCGCGGCGCCCGATCTGTCGGAGTCGCAGAAACCGGCGAAATCCGAACCGCCGGTGGACTTTCCGCCGGTAGGACACGACTTCGGTGATGTACTCGGCGAGCTCGCGCCGGCATATCGCGCGGGGGAGCGGGTGACCGTCGAATTCGCCGGCGCGCATCCCGGCCACGATCTCCATCGTGGCAGCACCTACCTCATGGTGCAGCGGCGCGACGGGGAGCGCTGGCGAACGATCGCCGACGACGGCGACTGGTCCACCACCTTCAGCTGGTCGCGTGGTCCCGCCTCGAGCTCGCGAGTCACCATCGCCTGGCACAGTCCGGCCGACGCGACACCCGGCAGCTACCGGATCCGGTACTTCGGCGACGCCGTGAAATCCGGCAGCGAACGCGTCCCGATCAGCGGCACCTCGCCCGAATTCCGGATCCACGCCGAAGACCAGGACGAATGATCGCCTCCTCGATATCGCCCGGCATCTCCCCGCCCGGAGGGCCTAGCCGGCGAGATGCCGGGCGACAACCAAGCGCTGGATCTGGTTGGTGCCTTCGAAGATCTGGGTGATCTTCGCTTCGCGCATGAGCCGCTCGACCCGGAAATCCACGGTATAGCCGTAGCCGCCGAGTACCTGGACCGCGTCGGTGGTCACCTTCATCGCGGCGTCGGTGGCGACCAGTTTGGCCACCGAGGCCTGACGCGAGTAGGGGAGTCCGGCGTCGCGCCGGCGGGCGGCGTCGAGATAGGTGGCGCGGGCCGAATCGACGGCGGCGGCCATATCGGCGAGAAGGAAGCCGAGGCCCTGATGGTCGATGATCCGGCGGCCGAACGCGGTGCGTTCCTTCGCATAGGCGACTGCCTCGTCGAGGGCCGCCTGCGCCAGCCCGACCGCGACCGCGGCGATCCCGAGCCGGCCGGAATCCAATGCGCTGAAGGCGATCTGCAGGCCCTGTCCTTCGGCGCCGATCCGGCGTTCCGCGGGAACGAAGGCGTTGTCGTAGTGCGCGGAGGTGGTCGGCACGGCGTGCAGGCCCATTTTCTCCTCGGGTTTACCGAAGTCGAGGCCCGCGGTTTCCTTCGGCACCAGGAAGCAGGAGATTCCTTTGGAGCCCTCGCCGGTTCGGGCGAACAGGTTGTAGAAATCTGCGATTCCGCCGTGGGTGATCCATGCCTTGGTGCCGTTGATCCGGTACCCGCCGTCGGCGGTTGTCGCCTTGCACGTGAGCGCGGCCGCGTCGGAACCCGCCTGGGGTTCGGACAGGCTGTAGGCGCCGATCGTGGCGCCGCCCAGCATGTCCGGCAACCACTCCCGTTTCTGCTCCTCGGTGCCGAAGACCAGCAGCGGATGACAGGCCAGGCTGTGCACGCTGACCGCGACCGCGACTGCCGCCCAGCGTGCCGCGAGTTCCTCGAGGACCTGCAGGTACACCTCATAGGGTTGTCCGCCGCCGCCCCACTCCTCCGGGTACGGCAGGCTCAGGAGCCCGGCCTCGCCGAGCGTGGTGAAAACACCCGCGGGATAGGTATGGGCCTTCTCGTGCTCGTCGACGATCGGCGCCAGGGTCTTGTCGGCGATCTCGCGGGTGAGCTGGACGAGATCCCGCGCCTCCTCGGTGGGCAGAAGTCGTTCGACGGCCACGGGCTCTCCTCGGGACGATACGGGCATCAGTACTTTGTTCTGGCTCACAGTACTGAACCGGTCGGCGGTACTGCAAGGCGTCCTTCAGTACCATCCTGGGTATGGAGCAACGCCCGTCCTTCGCCACCGCCCGCCGTACCGAACTGTTCGACTCGTTGGTCGGCCTCTTCCTGGCCGAGGGCTTCGCGCATCTCACTCTGGACGTTATCGCCGCCCGGCTCAAATGCTCCAAATCCACCCTGTACACCCTGGCGGGCAGTAAAGAGCAGCTGGTCACCGCCGCGACTGTGCATTTCTTCAAACGGGCCACCGAGCGGGTGGAAGCCGGCGTCGCGGCCACCACCGGCCCGCGCGAACGGATCGCCGCCTACCTCGCCGCGGTCGGTGACGCGCTCTCCGGGGCCTCGGACCGGTTCATGGCCGACCTGGACGCCTTCGCTCCCGCCCGCGAGGTGTACGAGCGCAATACCCGGATCGCCGCGGGGCGGGTGCAGGAGCTGATCACCGACGGTGTCACCACCGGCGATTTCCGCGGCGTGCACGCCGCCTTCGCCGCTGACCTGGTGGCCACGATGATGGTGCGGATCCAGCAGGGCGGGGTGCGCGCGGTGACCGGTCTCGACGATGCGAGCGCCTACCGCGAACTTGCGGCCATCCTCACCACAGGGATCAGCCGGTGAGATCTATCGACCTCGTTGCCCGGAAGCCCGCGGCCGCCCGCTTCGATTCCCGGGGCCGGGCGACGGTCCGGGGCGTTTTCTCGACGCGAGATGGTCGTGCCCGCTCGCCGAGGCACAGCGGTTCCGGGTGCGGCCTGCCGGGAATCGAGCAGTGCGGTGGGCATGTGGTGGTCGCGGCGGCCGGCAGTCGCGCCGTGGTGGACTTCCCCGGCTTCGAGACGCCGATGACGACAACGCGCCGAAACCGTATCCGCGGAGTGCTCACGGTCCTTCCGTAGGGGCACCGTGCGGGGGCGCCGGGCCGGAGGTCCGCGGGCTCGGCCCGGTCGAGCCGGCCGGGTACTCGTCGAGGGGTACGAGGTCGCGGGACCAGGCCGAGATGACCGGGTCGACGACGCGCCACGCCTCTTCGGCTTCGTCCGCGCGCAGCGACAGTGCGGGGTTACCGTTCAGGACATCCAGGAGGAGCCGCCCGTAGGCCGGCAGTTCGGGAGGCTGGATCTGCGCGGACATGGTGAGTGGTACCAGCGACTCCGCGTCACCGCCGAGGGCGGTCAGCGCCATGGTCATGGTCTCGGGGTCGAGGCCGAACCGGAGTACGTTGGGCTGCGCCGTCCCGTATCGGCCGAAAGGCAGATGGGGCACCGGCCGGAAGTGAACGGCGACCTCCTTGCGGTCGGCGGCGAGCGCCTTGCCGCTGCGGAGCACGAATTCCGTTCCCGACCAGCGCCAATTGTCTAGTGTCAGTTCGATTTCGGCGAAGGTCTCGGTGCGGTGCCGCGAGTCCACCCCGTCCTCGTCGATGTAGGACGGCACGCGGCGCTCCCCGATCGTGCCCGCCGAGTAGCGGGCGCGCCGGGTGCGGCCTGGAATCTCCGCGTCGGTCAGCGGCCGGAGGGTTCGCAGCACATCGACCTTGCGGTCGCGCAGATCGCGCTCGGACAGCGTGATCGGCGGTTCCATGGCGACCAGGCAGAGCAGTTGCAGGAGGTGGTTCTGCACCATGTCCTCGAGTGCGCCCACCCGGTCGTAATAACCGGCTCGGCCTTCGAGGGTGAGGGTTTCCTCCCAGATGATCTCTATTCTGGCGATATGCGAGCTGTTCCAGATCGGTTCGAGGACGCGATTGGACAGCCGGCTCCCGAGCAGGTTCTGCACGGTCGTCATGGCGAGGAAGTGATCCACCCGGAAGACGGCTTCTTCGGGGACCAGATCCGCGAGCAGCCGGTTGAGCTCGACCGCGCTCGTCAGATCATCCCCGAACGGTTTCTCGAGCACGATCGTGCTGCCCGGGGGCAGTCCGACCTGATCGAGGGTTTTCACCGCGGTGGCGAACAGGCCCGGCGGAAGGGCGAGATAGACCGCGACGGGCCCGTCCCCGGCGACAGCCGCCGCCACCGTGTCCGGATCGCCGATATCCGCGCGCCGGAACCGGGCTGCCGCGGTGATCGCGTGACAGGCCTCGACCGGCACCTCTCCGGCGTGCCGGTCGAGTTGGGTTTCGACCCAGGTCGTGAATTCCGCCGCGGTGCGGTCTTTGCGATCCGCGCAGACGACGCCGAAGCCGTCGTCGAGCCGGCCGGCGGCCCGCAGCGCGGCCAGACCGGGCAGCAGATAGCGGCCCGCCAGGTCGCCGGTGCCGCCGAAGATCACCAGTCGTGAGATCATGCCGTCGCTCCCGCCGCACGTGCGAGGTTGACGCCGCCGGCGATCACCCCGATATGGCCGAATGCCTGTGAGAAGTAGTCGCCCGTGCGCGCCCCGGCGAACGGAAACCGGAGATACCCCGCCGGCCGGTGGGTGAGCCGGAACGGTGCGCCGATATCGAGCATGCCACCTCGCTTGCGCCGATGTACCGCGGCCGACGGAACGGGCCGATCTAGAACCTGATCAGCACCTTGATGACATCGTCGATCTTTTTGTCCGAGATCTCGAACGCCCGCTCCATCTCGTCGAACGCGAACTCGTGCGTCGTCATACGCGAAGGGTCGACCCGCCGGCCCGCCACGATCCGCAGGAGCCGCTCCATCCGTAACCGGCCACCCGGGCAGAGCCCGGTCGCGATGGTCATATCGGCCATCCCGACTCCCCAGTCGGCCCGGGGAATGTGCACGTAATCCCCCTCGCCGAAATAGCCCACATTGGAGACGGTGCCGCCCGGCCTGGTGATCCTGATCGCCGTCCGGAACGTGGCGTCGGTCCCGAGCGCCTCGATCGTGGTGTCGACGCCCGTACCGCCGGTCAGTTCGAGTACCCGCGCTTCGACATCCTCGGTCGTGAAATCGATGATCTCGTCCGCGCCGTACGTCCGGGCCAGCTTCTGCCGGGCCGGAACCGACTCCACACCGATGACCAGGCCCGCGCCGCACAACCGCGCCCCGACCGTCGCCATCAGTCCCACCGGCCCCTGCGCCAGAACGGCCACGGTTCCGCCGATCGGGATATTGCCCTTCTCCGCGCCCATGAAGCCGGTCGAGAGCATATCGGCGCAGTACACCGCCCGATCGTCGGGCACATCGTCCGGTATCTTCGCGAGGTTCGCGTCGGCCTCGTTCACATGGAAGTACTCCGCGAACACACCATCCTTCGAATTGGCGAATTTGAAACCACCCAGTGGACCTCCGGACTGGGACGGAAAACCGTTCTGCGAGGCGGGATCACCCCAATCCGGGGTGATGGCACCGGAGAGGACCCGATCACCCGGGCGGAGGTTCGCGACCTCGCTTCCGACCGCGTGCACCACCCCCACCGCTTCGTGCCCGAGCGTCAAATCGGTCCTCGGGCCGATTCCGCCCCTGACGGTGTGTGAGTCGGATGTGCAGATGAGGGCGGTGGTGGTCCGTACGACGGCGTCGTTCGGGCCCGGTTCGGGTATCGGCTTCTCGGTGAAACCCACCGAGCCGATCTCTCTCATGACAAAAGCCTTCATTGCTCACCTCTCGAGGATTCGGAGGCAGTTCGGATACCGGTCCGATCCGCCGAGCGGGACTGCGATGTTTTCGCTGAGCCGTCCACTGTCGTGGTCCCCGGACGCGGCCGGGCAGGGTGAATGGAGTCGGGGCCGCACAGCGCCCTCGCCGCCACGCGAATGGTTGCCGGCCGTGTTTCGCGGTCGAGGGCGGGACCGACGCCGGGGGTCTCACTACCGGTCATGGCGGGCAGTGTATGACCTGGTTCAGCGGGTGCACGTGACCGTCGGCGGGGTCGGAGATTCCCCCTGACCGGTGTGCCGCCCCTGTCCCGACGGGGAGGGCGGGCATCCCGTCGTTTCGTCGGCCTTCGAACAGCCGCGGCGTCTCGTCCGCCACACCGCGGGCTTCGTTCGACGCTTCGACGCTTCGACGCTTCGACGACCGCACGGCCGACCGAGGTCGGC